>DATEOV010000509.1:0-2116 GCA_035273645.1 Flavobacterium sp.
AGAGGAATACCATACTGCGTTGGCTGTAATTGTCTGCACAGCATTAACATATCCTGATTTAATCCCGGATATTGATGCAAATATTGGGTAATGTATTTTCGGAACAGTCCTAGATTAGTAAGGTTTCGTCCATTTATAGCCAAACTTTTATCTATTTTGTGCCCGAGATTGTAGTTGTCAATTTCAGTTTTACGGGTATCAATATAAGCGCTCAAAAGATTTATTTTCTTTAAGTCCTCGAGTTCATGATCTTCAAGAAACCGAATACTGCTGGCTTTGATTATAATATGTCTCTTGATGCGTCTTCCATCAGAGTTGAGCATTCCTCTCCAGTTTTGAAAAGAATCTGAACTCAAGCTATAAGTAGGAATCGTAGTAGTGGTATTGTCAAAATTTCGGACTTTAACCGTTGCTAGATTAATTTCGATAACATCACCATCGGCACCATAACGATCCATCGTTATCCAGTCGCCAATGCGCACCATATCATTTATAGCAACCTGAACGCTTGCCACAAAACCCAAAATGGTATCCCTGAAAACCAAGATAATCACTGCTGACACAGCTCCCAAGATGGTTAACAATTCCTTTTGGTCAATATCAAACAGTTTCGAAACAATCAGTGCAATCCCAAACATCCATAGGACAATCATGATAACCTGAATATAGCTGTCAATAGGCTTGTCGCTGTATCGCGGAATCATTTTTAAATAATCCCTTAAAGAATTAAAAATGGTTCGGATAATCCATAAAATCAGCAGAACAATATAAACAGCGACCATTTTGCCAAAAATGCTCTCCCAATATTCAAATTTGTCCAAAATGACCGGAACCGATCTAAAGACAAAAAACAGAGGAAATAAATAGGCAATATACTTAGCATTTTTATTGCTGACTAATAAGTCATCAAACTTAGTATTTGTCCTTTGAGCAACAATTGCCATAATGGTTACCAATATAAATCGGAAAACGGCATAGAGCGCATACGCCAAAAAACACAGCAAAATTGTATTGAAAAACAAACTCACATAAGTCGACGCGCTTCTGCTCATTCCCCAGTCTCTAAAAATAGGGTAGAGGAAACTAAAAATGAGATGAATGAGTTTATCCATGATTTATTTTTTCAAGTTATTAATGATTAGCTGTAAGTAATTAGTATTCAAAAACCAATCACTGCTCACTAATTAGTAAGAACTAAAATTTTACAAATATTTTTTCTCTATATAAAAAGTACCAAACGGCACTAACGAAGCGATTAATATAATTCCAAAGGTTTTAAAATCCCATTTTTGTGCATTTTTCAACAAAATTGCCAATAAAACATAAGCTATAAATAATACACCATGACTCATCCCGATAGGGTATAGTAATGTTTTATAAAGTGCTAAATTTGTTGGCTTGATAAAAAGCATGTTCGAAAATAAAACCAGATAAGAGATACCTTCTAAAATCGCGGTAATTTTAAAAATTCTAAGCATTTTGTAGTTGTTTTTTCAATTATAATGCGCAAAATTAAGTAATAACATCCATTATAAACGTATTCATTATAAAAGTAAATTACTTTTGTATTCTTAAACTTTGAAAATGAGCAAGCGAGATTTAAAAAAATATCTGAATCAACTCAATAAGGAACAACTCGAAGAGCAAATTCTTGAATTGTATGAAAAATTCAGTCCCGTTAAAGTGTATTACAATTTTGTATTCAACCCAAAAGAGGAAACACTATTACAGGAATGCAAACTTAAAATCTCTCATGAGTATTTTCCGCTTCAGACAAAAGGCAAAAGAAAAAAGCCCAAAATGAGACGTTCCGTCGCTCAAAAATACATCAAGCACTTTATAACATTAGGAGTAGACCCATTTGTAATTGCCGATGTAATGCTTTATAACATTGAAATTGCTCAGACTTTCGCATCAGAAAATATCATAAGACAAGAATTGTTTTACAAAAGCATGTTTAATTCATTTGAACAGGCCCTAAATTTCATAATTTCAAATGGAATTTTAGCCGAATTTAAAACTCGTTTAATTAGTATTTACGATGAAGTTTTACAACAAAAATGGCACAATCTGTCTGATTTCAAAACATCTATAGTAGTTTTAGAGGATTAAAAGA
>DATEOV010000510.1:0-6253 GCA_035273645.1 Flavobacterium sp.
AAATACGAGAGGTGCTTCGCACCAAATATTTAAAGGCTCAGTTTTAAACTGGGCTTTTTTTGTTTTATAATGATATTAATTCAAAATAAAACAATGTAATAATGGTTATAATCTGAAGAGAAACTATTCCAAAAAATTTCAATAAATAACTTGTTTTTGCTGTTTTGTGCCGAAAAATCGACATCGCAAGCGATGATCCAATTGTTCCACCAATCGCCACCCAGACCAAAAGTGTTTTTTCGGAAATTCTATTTTTGTTTTTAATGGCTAGTTGTTTGTCATAGCCTATTAATACAAAAGCGATTAAATTAATGACTAAAAAAGAATATAATAAAATCATAATTGGAGTTCAATTAAAATTTAAAGATAGTATTTTAGCATCTCTTTTTTTCAAAGAAAAAGATTCCTTTTTAAATAGAAATACACAATGACCAACTTACAATTCATTTCAAAGTACGTTGCAACGGCAACAATCAATATTCAAAATACAGTTCAATTATTGCAGGAAGACTGCACGATTCCGTTTATTTCGAGATATCGAAAAGATAAAACTGGAAACTTAGATGAAGTTTTTATTGAGCAAATTGCTAAATTTCAAAAAGAATATGAAACGATTGTAAAACGTAAAGAAGCAATTTTGAAATCCATTCAGGAACAAAATGCTTTGACACCAGAATTGGAGAAAAAAATTCAGCAAAGTTTTGATTTACAAGAGTTGGAAGATTTTTATCTGCCGTACAAAAAGAAAAAAAGAACTAAAGCCGATGTGGCAAGAGAGAATGGATTGGAACCTTTGGCGAAGATTATCATGGCACAAAGCAAGGATGATGTAGATTTCTTGGCAACACAATACTTGAATGAAAATGTAATCAATGAAGAAGCAGCTCTGCAGGGAGCAAGAGATATTATCGCAGAATGGATTAATGAGAATATTTACGTTAGAAAACAACTCAGACGCTTGTTTGAACGAAAGGCTACAATTACTACCAAGGTGGTTAAGTCAAAAAAAGAGGAGGAAGGTGCTCAAAAATTCAATCAGTATTTTGATTGGTCCGAACCGTTGACCAAAGCGCCATCACATCGTTTGCTAGCTATTATGCGAGCCGAAAACGAAGGTTTCATAAAGTTCAAAGTTGATGTGGAGCTGGATGATGCCTACGATATTATTGACGAATTAATCATAAAAGGAGATAACAGTACGACGCCACACATTCAATTAGCGATTGAGGATAGTTATAAACGTTTATTGAATCCTGCAATTTCCAATGAAGCATTACAGGAAGCTAAGGCAAAAGCGGATGCCAATTCGATTCAGGTGTTTGCGAATAATTTAGGGCAGTTGTTATTGGCGCCACCATTAGGGGAGAAACGAATTTTGGCGATTGACCCTGGATTTCGTTCGGGATGTAAAGTGGTTTGTTTGGACGAGAAAGGTGATTTGTTGTACAACGAAACCATTTATCCGCACGCTCCGCAAAAGGAGGAAGCAATGGCTATAAAAAAAATTCGTTCGATGGTCAATGCGTATCAAATAGACGCAATATCGATAGGAAACGGAACTGCATCGAGAGAAACCGAATTTTTCATCAAGAAAATAGCTTTTGATAAACCTTTACAAGTATTCATCGTTTCGGAGGCTGGGGCTTCGGTATATTCGGCTTCGAAGATTGCGAGAGAAGAGTTTCCTAACTATGATGTTACGGTTCGAGGATCGGTTTCTATCGGGCGTAGATTATCGGATCCATTGGCCGAATTGGTAAAAATAGATCCAAAAGCGATTGGAGTTGGACAATATCAACACGATGTGGATCAAAACAAACTTAAAGAAGAACTGGATAATACGGTAATTCGTTGCGTGAACTCGGTGGGGATAAACATCAACACGGCGAGCAAGCATTTATTGGGTTACGTAAGTGGAATAGGAGAGAAACTGGCCGAAAATATTGTAGCCTACCGTTCCGAAAATGGCCCTTTTACAGATAGAAAACAACTTAAAAAAGTGCCACGTTTGGGTGACAAAGCATATCAACAAGGTGTTGCGTTTATCCGAATTTCGAATGCCAAGAATCCGTTGGATAATTCGGCGGTGCATCCTGAGGCGTATGCTATTGTTGAAAAAATGGCTAAAGATTTGAAAATAACTGTAAATGATTTGATTGCCAACAAAGAGAAAACGGCTTTAATTAAACCTGAAAATTATATTACACCAGATATTGGAGTTTTGACCTTGAAAGACATCATAAAAGAGTTGGAAAAACCGGGATTAGATCCAAGGAAATCAGCCACTGTTTTTGAATTTGACCCAAATGTCAAATCAATAAAAGATGTTAGAACAGGTATGATTTTACCTGGAATTGTGAATAACATTACCAATTTTGGCTGTTTTGTAGATATTGGAATCAAAGAAAGCGGATTGGTTCACATTTCCCAGCTTAAAGCCGGTTTTGTGAGTGATGTAAATGAGGTTGTTAAATTGCACCAACACGTTCAAGTAAAAGTAACAGAGGTGGATGAGGATAGAAAACGAATTCAGTTGACGATGGTGATTTAAAGAATTATCAAAAAAATAGATTAAATTTGAATGACAAAAGAATCAATCATGGAAAATTGGCAAAAATACATTAGCATAGATCCAGAAATTAGAAGTGGAAAACCGTGTGTTACAGGTACGAGAATTACAGTTTCTGACGTATTATCTTATCTTGCATCTGGAATGTCAATTGAAGAAATTATTGAAGATTTTCCTTCTTTGGATAAAGAAAAAATAATGGCAATACTTTCGTTTGCAGCCTATAGAGACAGTATGACAAAAATTTCAGTTGCATCATGAAGTTCTTGTTGGATGAAAATTTATCTTGGAGAATGATAAAAATGCTTGAACCAATTTCCAAAGAAATAGTTCATGTATCAGATTTAAAAATAACTCAGCCAGCTGACGATATTTCTATTTGGAATTATGCAAAAAAAAATGGTTTTACAATTATAAGCAAGGATGATGATTTTGAAAAAATTGTCCTTTTGAGAAAAGCACCACCCAAATTAATTTATCTCAAGACCTATAATCTTGACACAAAAAAATTAGTCGATTTAATTCTGGAAAACAAAGACAAAATATCTCAATTTGTTAATTCTAAAGAAAACGATATTTTTGAAATCTATTCAAACTAAACTTGAAATTTATAGTAAAATCCCAATCCAAACCTCTTGGATTAGGATTTTTTATTTAAGTAAAAAACTACAAATTAAACAAAACTACGTATTTTTACTTATTTGTAAAGAATTGCGAATATCTAAATAGCACCGACTCTAAGTAGATGAAATGATAATTGACGTCGTTTTTTCGGGTTCATTTATAAAATATACATAAAAAAAGTATCTTTTTTTGTGCTGATTGGGAGTCTTCTCGGCTTGTGTCAATTACCATTTATTGCGAAAAACTCATACATTTACTTCAAATAAAGACAGTTACAGTATAATTTTTACTGATTTTGTCATTTAACCAAGATTTGTTCATTGGATTAAATATCTCGTTTACCGCTGCGTGAGGGATAGAAGGAAGCTACCGAAGTAGCCCGGATAGCCCGACCACGTTGAGTAAAGGGGCTGTATAAGCGGTACAATAAGTAAGCCCCTTTGCTCAATGGGGTCACGCCCGAAAGATGATTAAAGAATTGGTTTTGTATGTCTCAAACACTTAAAAAATAAACAATAATTAACTACAGATGAAGGAGAATCAAGCCATTTGCAACAGTTGTAGTAATGAAAATTGTTTTATCAAAAAGCATATTCATTTGCCCAACATGCAAAGTTATATAGAGAAGAAACACAGTTTTACCTGCAAGAAGACTCAGCAGTTCATTATAGAGGGCGCGCCCATTCAGGGGCTTTATTTTGTGCAAAAAGGAAAGGTGAAAACGGTAAAAACAGGAATCAACGGCAGGGAACAAATTGTTCGGTTTACCACGAATGGAGACACGGTTGGTTTTAGAGGTTTTGGTACTAGCAATCGGTATTTGATAGGCGCTTATGCTTTGGAAGATACTGTTTTGTGTAATTTTAACAACGAAGTAATGCTCGACATTCTTAAAAATGTTCCCGAATTCACTTATGATATGATGCTTTTCTATGCAGAGGAATTGAACAAGAGCGAGAACAACATTCGGAAAATTGCCCACATGAATGTGAGAGAGCGCGTGATCGATACCTTATTATACATCCATAGAAAGTTTGGTCAAACAAATGATTTGATCAATCTTGATTTGTCCCGAAAAGAAATAGCCGACTTTGCCGGAACAACCGAAGAACAGGTAACCCGAGTGATTTCGAGTTTGAAGAGAGAGACACTGATAAAAACGGTTGGGAAGAAAATAGGATTGCAACAAATCAATAAAATGAAATCGGAGATTATGGAACATAAGTATGTATAAGTAGTTTTAGATTTGAACTTTGAATTTATTAGGCCCTTTTGGGGCTTTTTTTGTGGAAATAAATGTTGTTTTACGAGTATTGCAGGAAAAATAATTTTTTGGTGTTGAGCTAAGTACGTACTTTAGATAAAAACTAAGTGCTTGTTGGTGTCAATAATTATAAGGCTTAACAATAATTATTTGCGTTAACGCAGTAAATAAGTTGTTATCAGAATAATTTTTGCTGTGTAAAAAAGAGGTTTTAGTCTGTAAAAAGTAAATACGTAAGTATTAATACGTATGTATATTTGCTTCATACTAATCAAAACCAATTTACCATGCAAAAGATTACAACCACAATACAAAAAATAAAAGCACTTAAAAAGAGAAAGAATTCAAAATCGATACTATTAGGTTTGGCTATAACATTGTTTGGTTATAACGCTGCAAATGCTCAGTTAACAGCATCAGGACAATTTAGACCAAGAACAGAATTTAGAGACGGTTACAGCACTTTGCAATCAAAAGATGCCGAGACTGCAGTTTTTACTTCACAAAGAACAAGATTGAATGTTGGTTTTACAGGATACAGATTCAAATTTTTTGTTGCCGTTCAGGATGTTCGCGTTTGGGGACAAGATGCTTCAACTATTAACAGAACAACTAGCGCTGAGAATAATGGAATTCAATTGCACGAAGCCTGGGGTGAAATTATGTTGAATGACACTGTAAGTAGCATTCAAAATTTATCTTTAAAAATTGGACGTCAGGAGATTTCGTATGATGACCAAAAGGTAATAGGTGGACTGGATTGGTTACAACAAGCGCGTTACCATGACGCGATTGTTTTGAAATACTTTAACAAAGGATGGACGGCCGATTTTGGAGCCGCTTTTAACCAAAACAAAGAATTATTGGCGGGGACAATTTATAATGGCGTACCAGCCGCAACTTCAGGTTATGCCGCCGGTACCAACGGTTTGGGGACTAATTATAAATCAATGGAATATGCTTATATCGCTAAGAAATTTTTCTTTGGGGACATTTCCTTTTTATTCCTAAGCGACAATTTTAATAAATACACGAATGTAACTTCGGGAACTCCGCCTGTTGTAACCAAAGTTAATGAACAAGGAATTTGGACCCGTAACACTACCGGTTTCTACTATAATATCAATGCTACCAGAAAATTGAAATTTGAAGGAAGCTTGTACCACCAATTTGGACACGACAAAAACGGCCGTAGTCTAAGCAGTGATTTGACTTCTATTACAGCGACTTTGCAATTGGGAAGAAAATTATTTATAGGACCTGGAGTTGATTATTTATCAGGAAATGACGGAACAAAAGCTGTTACAGCGACTTCAGAGAACAATCAATTTGATCCGCTTTACGGTACACCTCACAAATTTTGGGGAACTATGGATTACTTCTATGCATCAAGCGGTTTTGGAGCTCAAGGTTTGTTAAATTACTTTTTGAAAGCCAAGTACAACTTGAAAGACAACCTAACTCTTTTTGCAGATGTACATTGTTTTGAATCGGCAAACTCTTTATCTAACGGAGCAGGAGGAAAACAAACGAGCTACTTAGGAACAGAATTGGATTTGAAAATGTCTTATAATATGACAAAAATGATCAATATTGAAGCCGGTTACTCATTCATGCAGGCAACTAATTCAATGTCATCTGCACAAGTTAAAAATGTTGCAAATGCAAACTTAACTCCACAATGGGCTTATGTGATGGTGAATATTAAGCCTAATTTCTTAAACAAAAAGTAATTGAATTAACGATTTAAAAACTAAAAAATGATACAGACTAAAAAACATATAAGTACCCTTTTT
>DATEOV010000511.1:0-2982 GCA_035273645.1 Flavobacterium sp.
CGATACTAGATATCGGGCTTTGTGTGCTTTAAGTTTATTGAAAACTAATTATTTTGAACTAGCAAAAAAGCTTGCGTTTCTTGCCCTGAAATCAGGTGATTTTTTGACATCTGACTGAAAGAATAATTCAATATTATTCAATGTTGTTGTTTCTAATGAAAATGTATCACTATTGTACCAGTTTGACAATTCCGGATTTACTGTTGCATTTTCACTTAGAACAACTCCTTTACATCGGTTAATTTGTAAGCCTTGGATGTTGATTTTTGCTAAATTGGCCGGTAGAACCCCAATTTTATTTTCAAGTAAAACACAACTACTAAAGCCATCAATAATGCTGTTGTTGATATTGAAATAGCTTTTCTCTTTGATATAAACCGCTTCTCTTACCAATCCTTGATTGTTGTCTTCGGTATTTACCAAAGTCATATTGTTAGCAGTAATTTTAGTCAGCTTTTTGCTTACGTCGGTATTTTCAATTTTATCGTAAGAATCAATTTCGAAACAACGAGAACCAGAAAAGTCCGAAGAATAAGGATTACGAATCGCTATACTATTAGATATCGTACATTGAACTCCTTGTGTAAAATCAAAATCATCATCAGTTGCTCTAAACGAAATTAGGTTGTTGAAATTGATATCACCACCATAACATTCGAACGAATCATCATTGGAGAAACTAATTTGGACAAAATCTATTTTTGTGCCTTTCCCAATTCCTGCCATTGATAAACCGTTCAATTCCTTGAGCGCATTTATTTTTCGACCAGAATATTCAATACGAACATATTTTAAAATACCAGAATTACTGTTGGGATCTTGGCCGCCATAATAACTAACTGCTGGGTCAAAGTTGAAATCTAAAAATCCAACACCACCAATTTTATTAATAGGCGCTTCTCCGAGGATTACAATTCCGCCCCAATCTCCAGGCCTTCTTTGAGAAATATTACTGTTTGAAGTGAAAACAATTGGTAAGGTAGCTGTACCTTCAGCCATAATTTTTGAACCTTTGGTGATTACGAGAGTCCCACAAGATTCTTTATCACCTCTAATAACTGTTCCAGGTTCTATGGTCAAAACAGCATTATTGGTCACGTAAACAGTCCCTACTAATTGATAGGTGTTGTTTCTTGTCAGTTTCATATCGGAGCTGATTGTTCCTGCCAGTATTTGGTTGACTTCATTATATTCTGTGGTTGCTGGCTTGAAATTGGTCCAATTGGCAAACCAGTTTGTATCGCCAGTAATTCCTTTTATTTGTTGTGCATTCAGAGGTATAATCGAAAGAAAAATAATAATGACAACGAATAGTTTTTTTTTCATAACGCTAATGATTGTAGGTTTTGCAGTGTTTTTTGGTTTTTTATTTTTTTCAAAAGTACTGCAACAATGTTTTTAGCGTATTTTCTTAATATTATTTATTTGTGACCTTTAAGTTAAGAATTTTGCGGACAAATTAAGATTATGTTTTCGTAGAAAAATATATGGCTACTTGTGATTAGTGCCATTTCCTGCAATATGAGTTCGACTTTTAGTTTTTTTGGATGAAAATAAAAATGAAAAATCTCTCCCTTTAGCCCCGATAGAAGTGGAAATCCTTTTTTGAGCCGATTTTTCTTCGGCTCAAAAAAGATTGCAACAAATAACGGGACGATGCTGCGAAAAAAGCCAAATCTTTCTGCTCCAAGTTTAAAATTAAATGGATGGTACGAACTTCAGATAGTCATAAAAAAAATACCCCCGACAAAAATGCCGAGGGTACTCTTTCCATTAAGGATTCTAAAATTAAAATTTCAAGTTCACTGTTAAGTCGAAATCATCGTAGATAGTTTTGTCTCCTAAACCTTCGAAGAAACTTTTTGAACCGTATTTGATATCGTATTTAGTTCTGTCAACTTTGAAAGATGTAGAAGCAGTATCTCCTTTTACAGTAATGTCAAAAGTTACAGGGTTTGTTTTTGCTTTGATAGTCAAATCAGCAGTAACAGTGTATACATTATTTCCTTTAGCAGCAATAGTTTTGAAAACTAAAGTTGAAGTAGGGTATTTGTCTGTTCCAAAGAAGTCATCAGCTTTCAAGTGACCGTTCAATTTTCCCTGGTATTCTCCAGTTAAATCTGTAGCAGTCAACGATGTCATATCAACAGTAAAAGTTCCTCCTTTTAATGCATCTTTTTTGAAAACCAAAGCTCCGCTTTTGATGTTTACTGTTCCAGAATGTTCACCTGTTACTTTTTTTCCAACCCAGTTGATTGTACTTTTTGAAGCGTCTACTTTTTTAGTTTGTGCAGTTACTGTTAATGTAGATAAAGCTACTGCGAATGCCAATACAATTGTTTTTAAATTTTTCATGTGTAATTTGTTTAATTTGATTTAATTGATTTTAATTTGAATTAGTAATTATTATAAAGTGATAAATAAGTCTTCTTGTGATTTTCTAACTTTTTTGTAAAATTGTGTAGCATCTTCTTCGTGACGGTATCCAACAGTCGCAATAAGTGAAGCATTAAGGTTTAGTTTGTCCAATCCTAATATTTCGTTTACTTGTGCAGGAACAAATCCTTCCATAGGCGTTACATCTATTTTAAGCTCTGCAGCTGCATTCAATAAATTCCCTAAAGCTAAATAAGTTTGTTTTGATGTCCAAACATTTTTGATTGCTGGTTCCAAAGTCGAAATTTTCGATTTCATAAAATCACCATAACCGGCTAGTGATTCCAAAGGAGTTTCTCTTGTAGCACTTATGGTGTTCAAAAATTGATCGATTTCTTCATCTCCAATATTAGTGTCGTTTGCAAAAATAAATAAATGTGATGCATCTACTATTTGTGATTGTCCCCAAGCAGCTTGTTGTAATTGTGCTCTTAGTTCTGGATTTTCAACAATAATAACTTTGTAAGGTTGTAAACCATATGAAGATGAACTCATACGGATAGCTTCTTTTAAAGTATTTAAATCTTCTGCTGAAACTTTTTTTGT
>DATEOV010000512.1:0-6756 GCA_035273645.1 Flavobacterium sp.
ACTAGTGACTTTAAAATATAATTCTTTTAATATACTTATGTTAATAGATCT
This sequence comes from Flavobacterium sp., assembly GCA_035273645.1. GTDB lineage: Bacteria > Bacteroidota > Bacteroidia > Flavobacteriales > Flavobacteriaceae > Flavobacterium. Next base: position 52 of record DATEOV010000512.1, read on the forward strand.
AAAACTAGTGAAGGAAACATACCGATAATGATATTTAGTACAATAGCAAGAACGGCAACTGCATAAATCAAGAATGGTTTTCCTGTACGAGTTTCGTTAGGTTCTTTAGTATACATGGCCAAAATCAATTTGAAGTAGTAACCAACGCTTATAATTGAGTTGATAACTGCAAATATAACCACCACTAGGTAACCTGCTTGAATCGTTTGGCTAAACAAAACCAATTTAGCAAAGAAACCTGCAAATATTGGAATACCTGCCATAGAAAGTAATGACCCAGTTAGTATAGCAGCCAACAATGGATTTGTTTTCCCTAAACCATGAAAGTTTACAACATCTTCGTTTTCTCTGTTTTTACAAACGTATAAGATAACGCTGAAAGCAGCAATCCCAGATAAGGAATAAGCTGAAGCGTAGTACAATAAACTTCCTGCAGAGGTCGATAAACTCAATAATGTCATCAACATAAATCCAGCATGTGAAATTCCTGAGAAAGCTAGCATACGTTTCACATTGACTTGTCTTAATGCCATGATATTACCAACAGTCATAGATGCTATTGAAACAACTACCACTACAATTTGGAATGCATAATTGATATCTGCATGCATACTTGACAATAATTTATAAAGTGTCGCAATTGCCACAACCTTTGCCAAAGTACTCATTAAAGCTGTTGTTAAAGTTGGAGAGCCTTCATAAACATCAGGAGCCCAGAAATGAAATGGAACTGCTGCGATTTTAAATAACATCCCAATTGTCACCAAAACAATTCCGATTGGAAACCAAATAGGAAGCTCGGCAGATTGAGACATATCGCTAATTTCAATAATGTCGAATGTTCCCATCGCACCATAAATCATACAGATGCCAAATAAAATAATCCCAGATGCAAAAGATCCCATCAAGAAGTATTTCATACCAGCCTCATTACTTTTTACATTTATTCTATTGCTAGCAGCAAGGACATAAAGCGATATGGATAATATCTCTATTCCTAAAAAGAACATAGCCAAATTTCCAAAAGAAACCATGGCAACCGCACCAGACAATAAGAATATTTTAATGGCGATATAATCAGAAAGTTTACTTTGGTGATTGTCATAGAAATTATGACCCAATGCCACCAAAAATATAGTCAGTACTATAAATAAACTTGAAAAAGAAACTGAAAATTTATTTACTACAATCATGTTGTTGTAGTAACTCGCTGGAGAATTAAATTCAGAAACTGTAAGTCCTAGAATGGCTAATAATCCAATAATTGATATTGGAATAATCGCTTTTCTAAAATCGAAGATTTCAAATATAAGGCATAAAACACCTAATCCTATTATAGCTATTAATGTTGTCATTTATATTATGCTTTTTTACTTAATTGTATTTATTAATAGTGTTTAAAATAGTCTCTAGACTTGGTGTTATCAAATCGTTGATTGGTTTTGGGTACATTCCGAAGAAAAATAAAACCGCAATAATAATTACCATTGTCAAACCTTCAGAGAAAGTAATGTCGGCAAATACTTTTGTGTTAGTTTCTCCAAGCATTACGTGTTGGAACATTTTCAACATATAATAAGCTCCCAAAATAATTGTTGTTCCACCCAAAATGGCAAACCAAATATTTATTTGAGAAAGGCTGTACAATACTGTAAATTCTCCAATAAAGTTAAAAGTTGTTGGTAAAGCCACAGAAGCCAATACCAAAATTAAAAACATAGAAGTGAATTTTGGTGATTGGTAACGAATACCACCCATTTCTGAAATTAGTCTTGTTTCGTATCTTCTAAAAATGATTTCAGCAGCAAAAAATAATCCAACTACCACAAAACCGTGGGCAATCATTTGTAAAACGGCACCTCTGAAACCATCAAGGTTTAAAGCATAAGTTCCGGCAGCAATTAATCCAACGTGAGCAAGGGAAGAATACGCCAATAATTTCTTCAAATCTTTTTGTCTCAATGCAACAATAGATCCATAAATAACACCTGCAATACCTACACCAATGAATATAAACATGTATTCTTTGGCTGCTAAAGGAGCCAAAGGCAATTGCCAACGGATAAGGCTATACAATCCCATTTTTAACATAATACCAGATAAAAGCATAGTTCCAAGAGTTGGAGCTTTTTGGTAAACATTCGCTTGCCAAGTATGAAAAGGAATTAAAGGAATCTTAATTGCATATGCCAAGAAGAAAGCCGTAAAAATCCATTTTTGTTCATTTACCGTTAAGTCTAATTTATACAAATCCTCAATCAGGAAGCTTCCCGCTTTTTGATACATATAGACAAAAGCTACAAGCATGAATAAAGAACCTGCTAATGTATAGATAAAGAATTTAACTACTGCTTTTTTACGTTCTTCAGCGTCTCCATTACCCCAAATCAAAGCGATAAAGTAAATTGGAATCAAAGATAATTCCCAGAAGATGTAATATAAAAGACCATCGCTTGCCAAGAAAGTTCCTGTCATTGCAAATGACATAAACAATATAAGAGAGTAAATCGCTTTTGCATTTTTGAATTCATTGCCAAAAGAAGATAAGATTATAATGGCAGTCAAAGCAGTTGTCAATAAAACCATGGCCAATGACAATCCGTCGGCTTGTAATGCAAATGAAACTTTAGGGAATGTAATCCATTGGCTGATGTAGCTAATGTTTTCGCCTAAATTAAAATGGTTTAACAAAACTATTGAGCAACCTGCAGCCGCTAATCCAAAAAACAATGCCACTTTTGAAGCGAGCTTGTCACCAGCTAAATAAGTTGCAAATGCGCCAACTAAAAGGATGATTAATATCAGAGATACATTCATAGTATATAATTATTGAGCTAGAAATAAAAATGAAACAATGGCACACATGCCTAAAACAAAAGCAAATAGATAGAGACCAACACTTCCGTTCTGGAATCTTTTACCTTGGTAACTAAGTTCGCTGGCAACTTTTCCTAATCCAAAAACTAGTGAAGAGATTCCTGTTTCAACATAATCCCTAAAGAATTTTGATAAACTATTTACAGGCGCTACAAACACTGAATCATATATTTCATCAACGTAGTATTTGTTGTAAAGCACTTTTGATAATCCAGTAATTTCAGCATCCTCATTCGGAACTGTATTTTGTTTGATGTATTTAGCATAAGCAATCCCAATTCCAACTAATCCACCAATAACGGCAATTGCCATTAGCATGTATTCTGTGGTTCCCAATGTATGTTCTTCTGATGTTGCTTTCGCAAAAAGTGGAGCTAAATAATGGTTTAACCAACTGTTGCCAGGTAAACTGATTACACCTCCGATAGTTGCCAAAATAGCCAATACAATCAAAGGGAAAGTGATTAAAGCCGGGCTTTCATGCAAATGATGTTTTTGTTCTTCAGTTCCTCTAAAATCATTAAAGAAAGTAAGGAACATCAATCGGAACATATAGAAAGCTGTCATAATAGAAGCAACAGAAGCAACAACCCAAAGTGGAATATTGTGATGGAATGCCGTCATCAAGATTTCATCCTTAGAAAAGAAACCTGAAAACAAAGGAACTCCCGAAATGGCCAATGATGATAAAAGCATTGTCCAAAAAGTAATTGGCATTGCTTTTTTCAATCCACCCATTTTACGCATATCCTGTTCTCCATGTAAACCATGAATAACAGATCCAGAACCAAGGAACAAACAAGCTTTGAAGAAAGCGTGAGTTATTACGTGAAATATGGCTACTTCATAAGCACCAAGCCCTAAAGCCAAAAACATTAATCCCAATTGAGAAACGGTAGAGTAGGCGAGTACTTTTTTAATATCATTTTGAACCAAACCAATAGTTGCGGCAACCAATGAAGTTACACCTCCAATTACGGCAATTATTGTTTGTACTTCTGGCGTTAAGTCAAATAAGAAATGCATTCTTGATACCATAAAAATTCCAGCAGTAACCATTGTTGCAGCATGTATCAATGCTGATACAGGAGTAGGTCCAGCCATCGCATCAGGCAACCAAGTATATAAAGGAATTTGTGCTGATTTTCCACAAGCTCCAATAAATAATGCCAAAGCAGCGATGCTTAACCAAAGTGTGTCAACATTTGAAGCTCCAGCAATAGCTGTTTTCAAAGTTGCAAAATCCAATGTAGAGAATAAACTTCCTAAGATAAATATACCGATTAGCAATCCTAAATCCCCAATACGGTTCATGATAAATGCCTTTTTTGCAGCATCATTGTAATCTTGGTTTTTATACCAAAATCCAATTAATAAGTAAGAACAAAGTCCAACTCCTTCCCAACCAATGAACATTACCAATAAGTTGCTTCCAACTACTAGGGTAATCATAAAGAAGATAAACAGATTCAAATAGGCAAAGAAAGAATGCATTTTCTCGTCATCATGCATATAGCTGATGGAGTATAAATGAATCAACGAACCGATTCCAGTTACAAACAATAACCATAAAACTGATAATTGATCCAATAAAAATCCAAAACTAACATTGAAATTACTAATCTGAATCCAATCAAATAATTGAATTGTTATAGCTTGTTTCGTTTGATTGATTTGTAGAAAAAAGGAAATTGTAACAATAAACGAAATCACTACCGAAAGGGTTCCGATGATTCCTGAAACAGATTTTCCTAAACTTTTCCCAAAGAAAACATTAATTAAAAATCCTAAAAAAGGAGTTAATAGTAAGACTAAAGCTAAATTGGTATCCATTGCCATTTATCCTTTTAAGTTTTTTAAATTATCGATGCTAATTGATCCAATATTTCTAAATATCGAAACTAATATGGCCAGTCCTACTGCAACTTCCGCAGCAGCTACCGCCATGGAGAAAAATACGAATACTTGTCCTTGTGCGTCTTGATGATAAGTAGAGAAAGCCACAAACAATAAGTTAACAGCATTCAACATGATTTCAATAGACATAAACACAATGATTGCATTTCGTCTGTATAAAACCCCAAAAATTCCAATACAAAATAGTGTTACACACAGGAAGATATAGTTCTCTATACCAATTTGAGTTAAAATATTGTTCATTATTTTTCTAATTTTTCTTTTTTAGACAATAATACAGATCCAATCATTGCTACCAATAATAGAATAGAAGCAAATTCAAAAGGCACCATATATTCGTTCAATAATGCTTTTCCTAATACTTTTATCGATTGGTAATCCTCGCCCGTATAATCATATTCCACAATAGGTTTAGAGTCAATAAATATTTTTATCAAAACCAAACAAACCAAACAGAAGGAAACAATAGCACCCAATCTCGTGAATCTCGGTTTATGAACTTCATCTGCTTCATTAAGATTCATCAACATTATGGTAAACAGCAATAAAATCATAATCGCTCCAGAATAGACAATAATGTGTACTATGGCCAAAAACTGGGCGTTCAATAATAAATAATGTCCTGCTATAGAGAAAAAACAAATCACTAAGTAAATAGCACTGTGTATTGGATTTCTACTAAAAATAGTTAAAAATGCTGTTAGCAATGTGATTGCAGACAATACGCAAAATAGAATAAGTACTGTTGACATTAGTTAGCGTTTTTAAGTTGAGTATTTTTCATAGCCATTTCTAATGGCATAACCAATTTGTCTTTTCCAAAAATGAAAGATTCCCTGTCATAACTAGCAGGAACCAATTCTTTGGAGATAGTCAAGTAAATAGCATCTTTTGGACAAGCTTCTTCACAAAGTCCACAAAAAATACATCTCAACATATTGATTTCATAGATTTCAGCATATTTTTCTTCTCTGTACAAATGCATTTCGTCAGCTTTACGCTCACCGGCTTTCATTGTAATGGCTTCAGCAGGGCAAGACAAAGCGCATAATCCGCACGCAGTACAGTTTTCTCTACCTTGTTCATCGCGTTTCAACATATGCTGTCCGCGATATACAGGACTCATCTCACGAACTTGCTCAGGATATTGAATCGTTGCTTTCTTTCTGAATAAATGCTTCAGCGTAATGATCAAACCTTTTACAATCGCAATCAGATACATGCGTTCCAAAAAAGTCATCTCCTTGTTGGAGACCATTTTTTTTCTTCCCGATAAGGATATAGTTTCTATTGACATTTTTTATTTTTTATTTGTAGCTAATCCTGCTATCCGCTATATCTTTTATTTTTTAAAGGAAAAAATAAAAGGATGCCGCTTCTATCAGGGCTAGTCCCCGTTAACATCGTGTTTTGGTTCTATTAAAATCCGAAATAAACAGCTATTTCACTTCTCAAAAGCACAACTCCAGTAATCATAATATTGATAATAGCAAGCGGAATCAAAATTCTCCATCCCAAATGCATCAATTGGTCATATCTAAATCTTGGTATCGTCCAACGAACCCACATAATGAAGAAAATAAAACCGCATAATTTAAGGAAGAGTGCAATCATTCCTAATATGTTCGCAATATTTACACCCCAGTGTTCTACTGCCCAACCCATTCCAGGATAGTTGTAACCGCCAAAGAATAGTACAGCCAAAATTGTTGAGGAAATAAACATATTTGCGTATTCAGCAAATAAATAGAATCCCATTCTCATCGAGGAATATTCAGTGTGGTATCCACCAATTAACTCCGATTCACATTCCGCTAAATCAAAAGGTGTTCTGTTTAACTCTGCAAAAGAGCAAATCAAGAAAATCAAAAAGGTTAATGGCTGATATAATACATTCCAGTGCCATTCTGA
>DATEOV010000513.1:0-3255 GCA_035273645.1 Flavobacterium sp.
CAAAAATGTAGAAGAATTCATTGTGTTTTGTTGTGATATTAATGCATACTCGCCTGAATTACTTGACCCCGTCATACCTGTAACAAAGTTATATCCAAAGCCATTAATATCATATCCAACTTTGTTACCAGATTCAAAACCACCATTGGTAATTAAATTTTGGCCATTTACATCGATTGAAGCACTAAAACATAAAAAAATAAGCAGTAATAATCTCTTTTTTGGGGCAAAAAGGGATTGCAAAGTATAATTTCGCATAAGTATAGGTTATAAATAATTTGATTTGGTTTTTGGGGCTACAATTTTTTAAGAATTGAACAACTTTCTACAATTTAAAATATGTACTTATGGAGCTGATATTTTAAGAATTACTCTGTTTTCATCTGCTTAAATTACAGATACTCTATTTTTAAATGTTAAATTTATGTAAATTTTCATACGCTCAACTTAGACGAATTTCAATTCGTTTACGAAAACGTGATAGTGTTGAAAAGTTTAAACAAACTCACTAATTATGAATGTTTTGTGATTTTTAAAACACCTAATTTTAATCTTTTTTTACTTTACCAGCAAAAACTCAGACCTCCTGTTTGTTGCATTTTGCTGCTCCGTACATTTTTTACAATTTATTTTGAGTTCCGTCTCTCCAAACCCTTTACCCGAAATACGAGAGGCATCTATACCTTTGGAAATCACATATTGAACCGTTGATTTGGCTCTCCTGTCGGAAAGGTTTAAATTGTATTTATCATCACCTTTGGAATCAGAATGCGACTTCACATAAATCTTCAGTTTTTCATTTTGTGACATCACGTAAACAAGTTTATCAAGCTCTTCAGCGCCTTGTTTGGTAACATTGCTTTTATCGTAATCAAAATAAATCGGGTTCAAAATAATTTCTGTTTCCGTAATAACCACATCAATAGGCTTGATCGTAACATTCACCGACATCACACCTCCAACAAATTTCGCCAAAGGAACTTTTGCAGTAAGATATCCATCTTTATAGGCTTCAATAATGTAAATTTTTTCACAATCAACATCATAAACGACTTCCCCTTTTTCATTTGATATTTGAGTACCTATTACGTTACTGTTTTCGTCCAAAATAAGCACTTTCGAATTGACCAGAATCTCATCGTCTTTCATACTCTTTACAACCACCTTTATCTGACCTTTACAAACTGGGATAGATGAATAAAGATGATCTTCACCAGATCTATTACTAGAAACATATCCTAATTGTTTAGTTGTATTATAGGTTAATGCAAAATCATCCCTCTCTGTGTTTACTGGCTTTCCAACATTAATTGGAACATCATTTTTTTTTAAATCAACAAAAAACACATCCAAACCACCAAAACCAGGCAAACCATTGGAAGCAAAATACAATACATTATCATCTGTAACAAAAGGGAAACTTTCATCACCGGCAGTATTAATTTTATCTCCTAAATTTTCTGGAACTCCATAAGTTCCGTCACTATTTACCTGTACTTTCCAAATATCAATTCCACCAATAGAACCAGGCATATTAGAAGAAAAAAATAAAACTTTACCCTCTTTGTCAATTGATGGATTACTTGTTGAATATTGTTTTCCATTGAAAGGCATTGCGGCTATTGCCGCCCAATTACCATTCTCTTTTTTGGCTTTAAACAAATGAACTTGCCCAAATTTTAACCGTTTAGTATTATTTTTTTCAAATGAATTGGAATTGAAACTTTCACTGGAAAAATAAATTGTATTCCCATCTGTAGTTATGCTTACTGGTCCTTCATGAAATCTGGTATTTAATTCTGAAACAGGAGTTGGCTCAGAAAAACTTCCATCTGCTTTCAAATTCGATTGATAAATATCTAAAAAGGGCTCTTCATTCCACCCGTATTTTTTACCTCCACCATTTCTGGCACTAGAAAAATACAGGACATCATTGTAAAGCACCGCACCAAAATCTGATTTATCCGAATTAATATCCAATATTTTGACATCAAAAAGTTTGTTCTTGTCAATTAAACTTGGCAGATAATCTGGATTTTTATTAAATTCCACAGCCCGTTTATCTGTTGGAGCTTTCTCAGCAAAAACCTTCATTTGAGTATTGGCTTCCTCGTATCGTGCATTCGTTTTTAACATTTGAGCGTAATTGAAATACGTTTCGGCATCTTGCTCCGTCTTTACGGCCAAGGAGTACCATTTTGCCGATTCCACCGTATTGAACATATTATAATAACATTCTCCCAACTGCTTATACACATAAGCTTCTGAATTTCCTTTTTCAACCAATAAAAGATACTCTTGAGAAGCTTTGACATATTCATATCTTTCAAATAAATCATCAGCTACTTTTGTAAATTTATTTTGTGCCAAAAGCGAAAAACTAATTAGCATAAAAAATAGTAGTATAGTATTTTTTTTCATTACGAATGGTATATAATATTAGAAAAACCTTGGAGAAAGTGACACTTTTTTGACAGGCAAAAAGTCATATAATAAAATTATCTCATGAGACGAAGATGTAGAAATATTCAAATCCGAAACAATATGATCGTAAGCATATCCTACTCTTAAATCACGAGTAACATTAAAATTCACCAACAAGCCAAAACTATCCTGCAGCCTATAGGTAGCTCCTAATTCTACTTTTTCCAGATATAAAAAATTGGCGGAAACATCCAAAGATGTAGGTACATTAAATGCAGATTTCAACAAAAATGATGGCTTAAACTTTAAATTCGGATTAAGATCAAAAACATAACCTGCAGTCAAAAAATAATGAGAAACATCTGAGCCGTATTCTTTACCGTCATAATCCAAATGAGCAGCATTTATCAAATTGGGTATCGAAAAGGAAACATAATATTTATCTGTATAATAAAAAACACCAGTACCTATATTCAGACTCACATCATTACTATTTTGACCAAAAATACCTTCTGAAGGATCTGGCAATGTTGGAATAATTTCAGAAAAGTTAACTTTTTGAAAAGTAGCCCCAGCTTTAACTCCAAAAGACAAATTACTATTTTCTCCCAATTTTAATTTATAAGCAAAATCCCCGTAAACATTCTGTTCCGTAATTGGCCCTATTTTATCGGCAATAATAGATAATCCAATTCCAACATTTTTTCCTGCTGGCCCTTCACCGTAGAAAGTAAAAGAGGTTGGGGCGTCTTCGATATTCACCCATTGTTTTCTATACAATAACCCAAAAGTAAGATGCTCTTTTGTCCCAGCATAAGCGGGATTTATAAC
>DATEOV010000514.1:0-7755 GCA_035273645.1 Flavobacterium sp.
TTTAAAGGCTGTGCTATTCAAAAAAAGAGCTCCACTTCAAATGAAATTCACCAAATTCCAATAAAAAAAAATGCCTATGAGGTAATCCCTCACGCGAGAAGATGCAAACCAATAAAATTATTCCAAACTACAACAATAAAAAAACCAATACTTTTTGAATAGTATTGGTTTTACTTTTTTATAATCATTTTCTAATCCGGTTCAATATGAATCAAGACATGACCCAATTCCGGTATTTTCTCCCGAAGTGTATCTTTCAGCAAATGAGACAAATCGTGTCCTTCCTTTACTGTAATTGAACCTTTTACTCTAGCATGAAGATCAACATGATATTTCATTCCCGCTTTTCTGATAAAACATTTTTCGGTATCGATAATTCCATCCACTTGATGAGAAACTTCTCTGATTTCTTCAACCAAATCATCGTACAAATGTTCGTCCATGATTTCGCCAAGAGCTGGTCTGAAAATCAAGTAGCTATTATACAAAATGAAAGCTGAAGCAAACAAGGCAGCCCAATCATCGGCCGCTTCATATCCTTTCCCTAAAAACAATGCTGTCGAAATCCCAATAAATGCAGCAACCGAAGTTAATGCATCACTCCTATGATGCCAAGCATCCGCTTTAAGAGAAGAACTATTAGTTTCTTTACTTCTTTTCATCACCAATCGAAAAGAATACTCTTTCCAAAGAATAATGGCACCAAGTACATAAAGTGTCCATGCCTTTGGCAATTCGTGAGGGGTTTGAATATTTATAATACTCTCATACCCTATTATTGTAGCCGAAGTAATCAAAAAACCTACTACCAAAAAGGTTATCAATGGTTCTGCTCTACCGTGTCCATATGGATGATTGTCATCAGCCGGTCTACTGGAATATTTTATACCAAAAAGAACCAAAAGAGAAGCAAAGATATCCGTTGTAGATTCTATGGCGTCTGCTACTAAAGCATACGAGTTCCCGAAAAAGCCAGCCAACCCTTTTATAAGAGCCAAAGAGGTATTCCCAATTATACTAAAATAGGTCGCCTTTATGGCTTTCTCCTCATTAGACATATTTAACTTTTTTATGCTAAAAATCGCTTAAAGAAATTATTTTCAGGAGAAAATTAAATTTATTTAAGCGATTTTAAAATTGTTATTTCTTATTGTTTTTCTCGAACTATTTTTGCTCCTATTGCTCTTAAACGCTCGTCAATTCGCTCATATCCTCTATCGATTTGCTCAATATTTTGGATTGTGCTGGTTCCTTTGGCAGATAGCGCTGCAATCAATAATGAGATTCCTGCACGAATATCAGGAGAAGACATTGTTGTTGCTTTTAGAACGGATTTAAAATCATGACCGATAACTACAGCTCTATGTGGATCACACAACATGATTTTGGCTCCCATATCAATCAATTTGTCAACAAAGAACAAACGGCTTTCAAACATTTTTTGATGAATCAAAACATCTCCTTTGGCTTGAGTAGCAACTACTAATATGATGCTCAATAAATCGGGTGTAAATCCTGGCCAAGGTGCATCGGCAATAGTAAGGATTGAACCGTCAATATCTGTTTTTACCTCGTAACCATCTTTATGTTCCGGGATATAAATATCATCTCCTCTTTTCTCTAATGTAATTCCTAATTTTCTGAACACACTTGGAATCACCCCTAAATTTTCCCAGCTTACATCTTTGATAGTAATTTCGCTTCTTGTCATAGCTGCAAGACCAATCCAAGAACCAATTTCAATCATATCAGGTAAAATTCTATGAACACAACCTCCCAGTTTTTCAACTCCTTCAATGGTTAATAAATTAGACCCAACTCCTGTAATATTGGCTCCCATAGAGTTCAACATTTTGCAAAGCTGTTGCAAATAAGGCTCACAAGCAGCATTGTAAACAGTTGTTCTTCCTTTGGCTAAAACAGCAGCCATAACGATATTGGCAGTTCCAGTTACAGACGCTTCATCCAATAACATATCAGCTCCGACAAGTCCATCTGGAGCTTCTACTCCATAAAAATGGTCTTCTCTGTTGTATCTAAATTTAGCACCTAAATTGATAAATCCTTCAAAATGGGTATCCAATCTTCTACGTCCAATTTTGTCACCACCTGGTTTCGGGATATACCCTTTTCCAAAACGTGCCAAAAGTGGTCCAACAATCATAATGGAACCACGAAGAGAACCACCTTCTTTCTTGAAAGCTTCAGTTTCTAGATATCCTACATTCACCTCATCGGATTGAAAAGTATAAGAACCATGTCCTAGTTTCTCAATTTTAACTCCCAAATTCCCCAAAAGTTTTATCAATTTGTTGATATCGATAATATCTGGGATATTGTTGATTGTTATTTTTTCTGGCGTTAAAAGTACAGCACACAAAATTTGTAATGCTTCGTTTTTCGCTCCTTGCGGTACTACTTCCCCTTTTAGATGAACTCCTCCTTCTATTTTGAAAACTTCCATGTATTTATTTTTAGATTCTAAGATTCTAAGAAACTGAGATTCTAAGTTTTTTTAAGCTTTTCAGCTTAGTTTCTTAGTCTCTTAGCAACTTTGTTTATTTACTTTTTCTGGAACGGTTTTGGTTTCCCCGTTTTATTATTCTTGTTGCTTTGAATTTTTGGTTGTCCTGCTGGACCAATTTTATTAGAAACCCTCTTGTTGGTTCTTAATAAATCGGTGGTATTTAATAATTCCTCAGAACTTTGCAGTAAATTCAACTTCCCGTCTGACAATTCATAAAGATGTTCGAAAATCACATCGTCTTTTACGGTATCTTTATTCCAACTCAAATAGGACTTTTTCATATGATTGGCAATTACTTTGACCAATGCACTTTTCATTTCCCCTTCTTCCCATTTGTTGGCTACATCAATCATATACTTGATGTTATTCCCGTAATACCTGTATTTCGGGTAGTTTTGAGGATATTTTAAAACATCGGGTTTGAGTTGCAATACTTCCCTTGATGGAATTGGATAAGGAGAATCGGCTACTAACTTAAAATCAGACATAATAAAAAGCTGATCCCAAAGTTTGTGCTGAAAATCGGGTACGTCACGCAGGTGAGGATTCAAACTTCCCATTACCTGAATGATGTATTTTGCCGTTTTGTTACGTTCTACTTCATCTTCAATAACGGTAGCCTGTTCGATCAATTTTTGCAAATGACGACCATACTCTGGAATAATTAAATGCTCTCTTTCGGAATTGTATTCCAAATTGAAAACAACATCATTCGCGTTTTCTTTTTTATATTTTTCAATCATAATTATAAGGAAACTATACCTTCTATTGTGGATAATTCTTGGTACTTATCTATTATTTCTTGCGAATCTTTGACAGTTACATCTACTGAAACACTAGTAAATTTTCCAGTTTTGGATTTTGTTGTTTTGATTACGGCTCCCATGCAATTGAAGGCATTTTCCACTTTTTGGATATTTTCCTCGGTGGTGGGAACTATAAATTTAAACAAATACTCTGCTGGCCAAGAATTACTAAGATCTAACTCAACCTTCAGTCTTTCATAAAACTCTGCAGCCTCTTTTTCTTTATCGTTGTCCATTCTTAAATTAAAAATAAAGGCAAATATACGTTTTAGATTTTAGATTTTAGATTTTAGAAATAGGAATTATAAGTATGGATTTAAGATTTATGAAACAATAAGTGCTAAACTAACATTTTTCTTTTATTTCTAAGATGAGTTTCAACCAAAGTTATGTTTACAAAAACACACTATGTCTCTCCTTTAGCCCTGATGGAAGCGACATTACATCTCGTTTTTTCTGCGAGATGTAATATAGCGGACAGCAGGAACCATTTATACTGAAAATCCCCATCATTCGCTCCTCATTATTCGGCTGTAATTAGCAATCAATAAACTTTTTAATTTCCAATAAGTTTGAGTATTTTTGCCGCTTAATTACAGAAAGTGCAGAAAGAAATTATTGTTATCATTGGCGGCCCAGGTACTGGGAAAAGCTCTATTATTAAAGGCCTGGAAACGAAAGGCTATTGTTGTTATCCTGAAATTTCTCGTGAAGTTACACTTGAAGCCCAAAAAAGAGGTATTGAACAATTGTTTCTGGAAGATCCTTTATTGTTTAGCCAAATGTTGCTTGACGGCAGAATAAAACAATTTAACAACGCCCAAAATGAGTCCCATAAATGGGTATTTATTGACCGTGGAATTCCAGATGTTGTAGCTTACCTAGACTATATTGGCGATGATTTTCCGGAGCATTTTGATAATGCCTGTCGCGAAAATGTATATACCAAAATTTTCATGCTTCCGCCTTGGGAAGAAATTTATGAAAGCGACAGTGAGCGCTATGAAAACTTTGAACAAGCAAAAACCATCTACAAACACCTTACTAAAACGTACACAGATTATGGATATAATCTAATTGAAGTACCAAAAGATAGTGTAGATAACAGAATTCTTTTTATATTAGATAAAATTTAGCAATTTCTTGAAAATCAAGATTGCAAATTATTAAAAATCTAAACCAGAAATAATGCCAGAAGCATTAGCAATTCTTCAGAAATATTGGCAACATAACAGTTTCAGATCACTACAAAAAGAAATTATTGATTCGGTTTTGAGTGGCGAAGATACTTTTGCCTTGATGCCAACAGGCGGTGGGAAATCAATTTGTTTTCAGGTGCCTGCCTTGATGAATGAAGGAATCTGCTTGGTTATTTCTCCGCTGGTTGCCTTGATGAAAGACCAAGTTGCCAATTTGCAAAATCGAGGTATTAAAGCCATCGCTTTGACTGGAGGCATACGATCCGAGGAAATGATTGACTTGCTGGACAATTGCCAGTTTGGTAATTATAAATTTCTGTATGTTTCTCCGGAGCGCTTGCAGTCGGATTGGATTTTGGAACGTATAAAAAATCTTCCCATAAACTTGATAACTATTGACGAAGCGCACTGCGTTTCGCAATGGGGACATGATTTTCGTCCAGCCTATCTGAAGATTTCGGCATTGAAAACCTATTTCCCAAAAGTTCCATTTTTGGCTTTGACCGCAACTGCCACTCCAAGAGTAAAAGAAGATATTATTACCGAACTGGGGATGCATAATCCCAAGCAATTTGAGAAATCTTTTGCCAGAAAGAATATTGCCTACATGGTTTTTGAAGTGGAAGACAAGCTTTTTCGAATTCAGCAAATTCTTAAAAAAAACCCTCAGCCTTCTATTATATATGTTCGAAACAGAAAATCGTGTTTGGACATTTCGGCTCAATTGCAAACGTTAGGATTTAAAAGCACTTATTATCACGGAGGTCTTACCTCTAGAGAAAAAGACAAAAACATGCAACTCTGGATGGAAGAAAAGGCGCAGGTTATTGTTGCCACAAATGCATTTGGAATGGGAATTGACAAACCCAACGTTAAAACCGTTATCCATATTCAGCTACCGGAAAATATAGAAAATTACTATCAGGAAGCGGGTCGTGCCGGAAGAAATGGCGAAAAAGCATATGCCGTTTTATTGACCAGTCCAGCGGACATCATCCAAACTGAAAGTCAATTCATAAACGTTTTACCTGACAAAGCTTTTTTGAACACTATGTTTGTCAAACTCTGCAATTACTTTCAGATAGCGTATGGAGAAGGAATCAACGAAGAATTCACTTTTAATTTGCATCATTTTTGTTTGAAATATGGATTTCCAGCACTAAAAACATTCAATGCAATGCGTTTTTTAGACGGTCAAGGTGTTTTGACTTTGTCCCAGGAATTTTCAGAAAAGATTACATTACAATTTTTAATTCCATCCAAAGAAGTCATTCGCTATACGAGTTTGAATCCAAATGACGAAGAAATCATTTTGACTATTCTACGGACTTATCCTGGAATTTATGAAATGCAAACCGCATTCAATTTACCAATGATTGCAAAAAAATCCAATCATTCTGAAGCCGAAATACTAGCCGTATTGCATAAGCTAAAAGACAAAGAAATTATAGAATACCATTCTAAAAACAATGACGCTACATTAATCTTCAATGAAATTCGGGAAGATGAAAGAACAATTAATAAAGTTTCTAAATATTTAATAAGACAAAACGAACTCAAAAAAGAACAACTGCAATCGGTACTGAATTATGTAAAGGAAAAGAATGTTTGTAAGAGTAAAATGATTTTGGATTATTTTGGAGAAAAAGCAACTTCCAATTGTGGCATTTGTTCTTACTGTATAACACTAACAAAACCTAAAAAAGACTACAATGCTCTTTCAAAAAAAATCATGACTTTATTGCAAAGTGAAGATTTAAATTCAAGAGAAATACAAGAGAAAACAAAAAATACTGCAGACGATGTTATCTTTGTACTGCAACAATTATTGGAAGATGATCTTTTAATAATTCAAAAAAACAATAAATACACTTTAAAAGCCTAATGGAAAAATTAAGAATTATATTTATGGGAACTCCAGAATTTGCCGTTGGTATTCTGGACACCATAATCAAAAACAACTATGAAGTGGTTGGTGTAATCACCGCAGCGGATAAACCTGCCGGTCGAGGACAAAAACTAAAATACTCGGCGGTAAAGGAATATGCACTGGAAAATAATTTAAACTTATTACAGCCTACCAATCTAAAAGACGAGAGCTTTCTTGAAGAATTAAAATCATTGAACGCTAATCTACAAATCGTTGTTGCTTTTCGAATGTTGCCAAAAGTGGTTTGGGAAATGCCTTCATTAGGAACATTCAACCTTCATGCTTCTTTACTCCCTAATTATAGAGGAGCTGCGCCTATTAATTGGGCAATCATCAATGGAGAGAACAAAACTGGCGTGACTACTTTTTTTATCGATGATAAAATAGACACTGGCGCGATGATTTTGAGTTCTGAAACAGCAATCGATGATACCGAAAATGCAGGACAATTGCATGATAGATTAATGCATTTAGGATGCAACACTGTAATAGAGACTTTGAAAGTGATTGAAAGTGGAAATGCAGTAACTACAATCCAGAATGATTCATCAGATATCAAAACGGCATACAAGCTAAATAAAGAAAATTGTAAAATTGATTGGACAAAATCGATTGCTGAAATTTACAACTTGATTCGAGGCCTAAGTCCTTACCCGGCTTCTTGGTGCTTTTTTGGCGACAAAAACGAAGAGTGGAATGTAAAAATCTATGAAGCCAAGGCTATTTTAGAAGAACATACACATAGCATTGGCAGCTTAATTTGTACCAAAAAAGAAATGAAAATTGCAGTAGATAAAGGCTATATTCAAATAGTATCTCTCCAATTTCCAGGAAAAAAGAAAATGAATGCTACAGAATTATTAAATGGTATTACTTTTTCAGAAGACGCAAAAGCCTATTAAGGTCAATGAAAACAGGAGTTAAGTGGTATTTTTTCAGAATTTTAGCTCACTTTATGAACAAAGATTGTAAGTTATTAACAAAATACACTAAAAATGTATAAAACACTTGCAAAGACCGTATTTCCTGTTAATTTTGTTCTAATTAACAATTATTTTAACCAACAATTAACATCCAATTATTATGAACAAATCAGAATTAATCGACGCTATCGCTGCTGATGCAGGAATTACAAAAGCTGCTGCAAAATTGGCATTAGAATCATTTTTAGGAAATGTAGGTGGAACTTTGAAAAAAGGTGGTAAAGTTTCATTAGTAGGATTCGGATCATGGTCAGTATCTTCAAGAGCTGCAAGAGACGGAAGAAATCCTCAAACTGGAAAAACTATTCAA
>DATEOV010000515.1:0-4520 GCA_035273645.1 Flavobacterium sp.
ATTCCAAATACTAATATGCTAGAATTTCCATTAGAATAAACGGGAACTGTGAAGGTAGAATTAGGCATGGTCGGATCTGGTTTTGTTCCTGTTTTGTATATACAATCTACAAATAATTGGATTTCGTTATTCTGTATAGTGACATAATTGTAATTCACTTTCTTTAAATCTTTGATGGCATCAAATCCTTTTATTGAATTGTTTTTCAGTATTCTACCGGAATTTAAATCGTATAAAAGAATACTTCCATAATCTCCATGACTAATTCCATGTGCTGGATTATTGAATGCAATAAGGTAATCTTGTGTGCCTATAGAAAAGGCCAATGGTTTTTGTATCTTAATATCTTCACCAAAGTCTTTGTTCTCTATAGTGTTTTCATCTGCAATCGCAAGTATGTTTTTACTTCCTGTTTCTTTAGAATTCATTACGAAAACGAATTTTCCGCTATTGCTCAAAACGATATTTTCAGTAAAAGAGAGTAAAGGAAAAGCAATGTTTTTTTGCCATACTTTATCTGATGTTTTACCATCAAGTAAGGTGCAATCATTTTCTTCAGCAATTTTTTTATTACTGTACTTACTGTATACAATACCAATGTAATTTTTGTTTTGTGAAGGAATTAAATAAACAGTACCTGATTTTGACAAACTTTCAAATGTATATTCTGCCACTAATGTTGTTGTAAAGGCACTTGTTTTTTTGTCAAAAATAATTCTGTGAATTTCTTTCTTTTTGGTTTTATTAGAATAACAATCAGTGAAGATTACTAGTTTATCATTCCCTAATTCAAAACTTCCGAGATAATTATGTAAAGTAAATGCATTTTTATACGGGAATTCTTCAACAAAAGTATTGACTAATTGGTTTTTTTGATCAAATTTTCTAATTATGATTTGATTGGTAGACATCATGCCTCCATCTATGTTAATTACACTAAACATGAAATGATTGTAATTATCTGCTAAAACAACTTTAGGGTCTATTTCTTTTTTGTCATCATAATCAAATTTTTCTCCCCATTCTTTTTTAATTTGACCAAACGTTGTTATGCTTACGAACAAAAGCATTAGTGATATTATTCTAATTTTCATATATTAGGTGGTTTTATATATTACAGTTTCAATTTGTTTTAATTCTCTCTCTTCACTGCTACTTAAATTCATGTAGATTAAGTTTTCTTGCATTTCATTTAAATATTTCTCAGCTTCTGTTTTTTTCTCTATTGCTAAATTCAAATTAATCAGATTGAAATAAACGAACTTGGCAATTTTGGCATTGAAAACAGCTTTGGGTTCTTTGTAGTCTACTTTGGTAAGGGTTTCTTTCCATATATCAATCCCTTTTTGCATACCAATTATTGCATTAGCATTAATTTGTGGATTTGAAGGATTTAGTTTTTTCAAATTGGTAGAGACATAAATATCTGCTTTCTCCAAATCGTCATATTCTCCCTTATTTTTAACATTTTGAAGTTTTACATTCCTTTTTATAGTGCTAAAAGCAAATGTTTCATTTAAGTAATTGTTTATATGACTTATTACTTTTTTTAAATGATTTTTTTCTTCTTGCGGTTTATTAATGTTGTTTGTTGGTGCTGAGGCTACAAAGTTGAAGTCTTGAAAGAAATTTTTGTTTATCTTTTCTACCCCGTTTTCTTTTACAATTAGGGTAGTTGGTTGGTTAGCAAATGTTTGTCCAGCATTGTCTTGGAAGTTAGTTTTCTTTATGTCTAATGCTATTGTTAAATAATTTCCATCTTTGCTAAATCCATTAATGTTTATTTGTGATGATAATACATTGTTATCTACAATTACATAGTTATTAAGGTTTGGTTCGCGGTATATTGGTTTCGTTGGAGTTACATATTCAGGTTTGGTAGGAATCACTAATTTTGGGTTTTTCCCTTTATCGGTCATGGTTAGACGCTCTAATAAGCTTAGTTTTTTAAATTCCTCTGATTCGATTTTGTATTTTTCTTTTGCTTTTTCTACTTCGGTATCGTAATCTACTAGTTTTTGGTCAAACTCTTTTTTGCTATTGGCAACTACGTTGTCATAGTTTTTTAATTCGTTTTCAAAATCAATTTTGTGTTGTTTGTAAACTTCTTCTGTGGTTAAATTATAAGGAGAAGAGACAGTTATCGAATAATTTCTAGAGTTTTCATCAATTGATATTTTTGGTTCTTTTAAAAGTTGGTATTCAACATTTTCGGAAGAAATGCTTTGTGAATTTATAACACTAAATGGTGCTGCAAGTAACAAAGTTGCTAATAGATAGTTTAATTTCATGGTTTTTTTAGTTTTATTTCAAAAATATAAAAAAAACATTGCAAAATTAACAATTAAGATGTTGATTTTATTATTAATGTATTATGGTTTAACTAATTAATTCTATGCCAAACACTTCTATTTCGAGGGGTTATTTGTTAGTTTTGTTTTACTATGTCTAAAAGCACCTTCAAAAGAAATTATTAGATCTAATTATTATTTTCTTTAAAACAAAAAGGGCAATATTTCAATTGAAATACTGCCCTTTTATGATTTTATAATTTTGTTTAATCCAATTCCTCAGTTAATTTTTTGAACACGGCTTTGGCCTCTTTTCCTTCATACAAAATGCTGTAAACTGCATCAATAATAGGAGTTTTGGCACCATAGCCTTGGTTGAGTTTATAAGCGCTTTTTACGGCATAATAACCTTCGGCAACCATACTCATCTCCATTTGCGCAGCTTGTACAGTGTAACCTTTCCCAATCATATTACCGAACATTCTGTTTCGGGAAAAAACAGAATAACCCGTAACCAATAAATCGCCCAAATAAGCTGAATCATTGATGTTTCGTTTCATTTTATGCACTTTCTTGATGAATTTTTTCATCTCACGAATGGCATTACTCATAATAACTGATTGGAAATTATCACCATAACCCAATCCGTGTGCTATTCCTGCAGCAATAGAATAAATATTTTTCAGCATTGCGGCATATTCAGTTCCAATAATATCGTCAGAGATTTTTGCTTTGATATAATTCCCTGATAAATTTTTAGCAACTATAGAGGCTTTGTCGGGATCACCGCAGGCAATGGTCAAGTATGAAAGTCTTTCCAATGCTACTTCTTCAGCGTGGCAAGGCCCCGTAATTACACCAATATTGTAATAAGGAATGTCGTATTTGTAATGAAAATGTTCGCCAACAATCAAACTAGTTTCGGGAACAATTCCTTTTATGGCAGAAAAAATTATTTTATCTTTTAAGGAAACTGTTAGTTTTTCAAGTTCACTATTCAAAAAAGCGGAAGGAATTGCAAATATGATGTAATCCGCATAAGCAACGGCTTCGTTGATATCGTTGGTAAGTTTTAGTTTTTTGTTGTCAAACTCAACAGAGCTTAAGTAATTGGGATTGTGTTTGTAGGTTTTAATGTGTTCTATAGCAGCATCATTTCGCATATACCATGAAATCTCGGGAAGATTTACGCACAACATCTTAGCGATAGCAGTAGCCCAGCTTCCGCCACCAATCACTGTAAATTTTAAATTATCGGCCATTTTTTTATTAAATTTCATCAAAAGTACTTAAAAATATACCAATAACACAAATTAATTTTTTTGCCAAGCCTAGAATTTATGGGGTTTTATAAAGTTTTTGCTAAAAAAATAAATTATTTATATTTTTTTTTGAATTTACACAATATATATACAATACCTGCGTTGTAAGTGATTATAAATAAATTGTTTAGAATTTAAATATGAAGATTGAGTTAGTTAGTTTTGTTTTAGTATTTTAAAAAGGCGTTCTTATTGGTTAAGTGAACGCCTTTTTTATGCACTGTTTATACTAAAATCAGTAACTCGTCAAAACAATTTCCTTCACTTTTTCTAAAGTAATATTTTGTTTTTCTCCTAATGCTTTCCATCCTCTTTTTTCAAAACGATCGACTATAAAATCGGCAGTCTTATCAATATTTTCAGCATTTTCTGAAAGTAAGGTTTTCATCCCCATAGTATGGAAGAAAGCAATTGTTTTTTCAATAGCATCTTTAGCAATTTCATCTTCGGTTCCCGTTAAATGAAATACTCGTTTTCCGTATTGTGCCAATTTTTCTTTTTTGGTTTCAAACATTACTTTATATAGATTAGGGCCTATAATTGCTAATGTTCTGGCATGATCAATTCCATAAAGAGCAGTCAATTCGTGTCCAATCATGTGTGTAGCCCAGTCAGAAGGTACTCCTTTTTGAATCAATCCGTTCAAAGCCATGGTACAACTCCACATGAAATTGGATGCCAAAGCATAATCAGTTGGTCTTTCTACAACATCAGGGCCAATTTGAATTAGAGTCTGCAAAATGCTTTCAGCGATTCGGTCTTGTAAAAAACCTTCATGCACATATGTTAAGTATTGTTCCAGAACGTGAGTGTAAGCATCTACAACACCGTTTTGCAATTGTCTTTTAGGTAAAGAAGCAATAACGGTAGGATCACAAATAGAAAATTTAGGGAATAAGGCTGAACC
>DATEOV010000516.1:0-7329 GCA_035273645.1 Flavobacterium sp.
TTCCAAATTCCAATGATACACTTTTGGAATTTGGAATTTGGTTTTTTATAATTTTAAAAATATGGATTTACAAGACCAATTAAAAAATCTTTTTCCAGACCACGAAATGGCTCCCGAGGAGGCAGTTGAAAAGGAAGCGCATGAATTATATGTTCAAAAAGAACCTATGATCTGCAAATTCGAAAAAAGAAAAGGAAAAGCGACAACTATAATTGAAGGTTACGAAGGTACTGACGAAGATTTTAAAATCTTAGCTAAAGAAATCAAAACTAAATTGAGTGTTGGCGGTACTTTTAAAGATGATTCCATTATTATCCAAGGGGATTATCGTGATAAAATAATGACCATTTTAAAAGAAAAAGGTTTTAAAGTAAAACGCGTTGGAGGATAGGTTTTTAGATGGCAGACTTTAGTTTTTAGATTTCAGAAATGATTATAAATATAAATCTTTACGCTCTTTGCGGTTAAATAAAAAATAATGGCTATTCAACAATCCGAATTAATACTCAATCCTGACGGGAGTGTGTATCATCTTAATTTGAAACCCGAACATATTGCTCATGATATTATTTTTGTGGGGGATCAAGATCGTGTTTCAAAAATTACCAAACATTTTGATTCTATTGAATTTTCTACTCAAAAAAGAGAATTCAAAACTCAAACAGGAACATATAAGGGTAAACGCTTAACCGTGGTGTCAACCGGAATTGGCCCAGATAATATTGATATTGTCATCAACGAATTGGATGCGCTTGTCAATATTGATTTGGAAACCAGAAAAACAAAAGTAAAACTAACATCGTTGAACATTGTTCGAATAGGAACTTCAGGCTCTTTGCACACCGATATTCCTGTAGATAGTTTTGTTATGTCTCAATTTGGCTTGGGACTAGACAATATGCTTCGTTCCTATTTGGTTGATACTGTTTCTAATGTTGAAATGGAAAACGCATTTATTGATCACACCAATTGGGATTTGAGAAAAGGAAGACCTATTGTTGTTTCCTGTTCTTCGATATTGGAAAAACGAATAGAAAGTGATAAAATGCACAAAGGAATTACGGCAACTGCCGGTGGTTTTTACGGACCACAAGGACGGGTTTTGCGTTTGGATATTCAAGATTCAACATTGAATTCCAAAATGGATGATTTCCTTTACGAAGGAAACAGAATTACCAACCTCGAAATGGAAACGGCTGCCATTTATGGTCTTTCGGCTCTCTTAGGACATCAAGCATTATCTTTAAATGCTATAATTGCCAATCGTGCCAACGGAACTTTTAGTATTGATCCATACAAAGCTGTTGATGAATTAATTGAATATACTTTAGATAAACTTTCAAATAATATTTAGATGCAAAATACAATCTTTAAAATTGAGCAATTGCTTAACGATAATTGCATTAATTTTCCAGATATTGATAGTGCAGTTTTAGAGGCGAAAAATCCAGGGAAATGGTCTAAAAAAGAAATTTTAGGACATTTAGTTGATTCGGCGGTTCATAATTTAGTTCGTTTTACAGAAATAAATTATCTCGAGAAGCCTTATCATCATAGACCTTATAGTCAAACTGATTTAGTTCTTT
This sequence comes from Flavobacterium sp., assembly GCA_035273645.1. GTDB lineage: Bacteria > Bacteroidota > Bacteroidia > Flavobacteriales > Flavobacteriaceae > Flavobacterium. The sequence goes on from DATEOV010000516.1 coordinate 1,587, forward strand.
TAAATCAATATCAAACAATGGATATTAATGAATTAACACAGCTTTGGCTTTCGTTAAATAAGCAAATAATTAGAATTTTTAAAAACGCTGATGAAAAGACTCTCGATTATCAAATCATTTTGAGTGATCAATCTGTAATTGATTTAAAATTTTTAATGACAGATTATGTTGAACATTTAGAATATCATATTAATCAGATATTGAATTAAGATTAAATGAATTCTACTTCGCTTTCTTCTTCAGATATTCTCACCCAACAGTTGAACAATTCAGGAATTTTCTCGTGGGAAGAGTTATTGATTTATGTCAAAAACATACCTTACGGACGAAACGCCAATCGTGAAGATTTGTCTTTAGTTTTAAAAGAAAATAAAGGAACCTGTAGCTCCAAACATGCATTTCTAAAGGAAGTGGCTGACCAAAATAAAATTCCAAACATCAAACTTATCATTGGAATTTATAAGATGAATGAACGTAATACTAAAATTGGCACGATACTCTCCGATAACAACATTGATTTCATACCAGAAGCCCATTGTTATTTAAAAATCAATAAGGTACGTGTTGATTGTACTACACCTAAATCAGATTTCACTAAAATCGAAAAGGATATATTGGAAGAAATTGAAATAGAACCTTATCAAGTAGGAGAATTCAAAATCGACTATCATCAAAGTTTTATCAAAAAATGGCTGTCCAATTCAAATGCTACAATTACTTTCGACCAATTGTGGACTATTCGAGAACAATGTATTGTTTTTTTATCACAGTAATATTTATAATAAATGTCTCTTTGAAGTATTCTTTTTAAACTTCTCCATTCTTTTTTTTAAAACTATCTTTACATTTTGAAAAATACACCAATGAAAATAATACTTACTGGAGCTACGGGAGTTTTGGGATCGCATATTATGTATGATATTCTGGAACTTTTTATAAAAGAAAATAATAGCGGCAAACTTTTTATTATTGCCAGAAACAAAGGAAAAGTTAGTGCCATCAATCGTGTTAATGAACTTTTGACCAGTGATTATACACCTCAAATTTTACGAAAAAGTGGTTTGGAAAAACTACATGAATACATCGAAATTATAGATTCAGATTTGGCGAATCTTCAAGATACTTTTTCAGAAAAAATAAAAGGAGCATACTTTATCCACTCCGCAGGTTACGTAAATCTGTCTACGGATGAGAATCTAAAAGAGAAAATTTTTGATGAAAATGCCAAAATAACCAAATCGCTTTTCAAGACTTTTCATCCTTTTATCAAGAAATTCATCTACATAGGAACCGCATTTTCATCTGGAATTCGTGGTGGACTGATTGATAATGATTTCCATAATCTGGATTTTACACCAGAACACCGCAATGCTTATGAGGATGCCAAATTTCATTCTGAGAATTTCATTGCAAAAGAATGTAAACGATTGGGATTACCTTTCCAAATTTTGAGACCAAGTGTCATTGGAGGTAAAATGTTAGGAACCGAAAGCCCTTATTTTATTCCAAAATATATGGTTTTTTATCTTTTGGCGAAGTTCTTCCACTTTACTTCACAGCGAAAAGGTGAACAGGAAAACGTTCGTTTTATCATCAATGAAGAAACAGGTTTAAACATTATTCCGGTTGATTATGTGGCCAGAGTTATTGTAAACACTTTTGAACGTGACGATATCGAACAGTTAAATATCGTAAACGACAAAAGCTTCAATATTGTAAAAGGCTTGCAGTTGATTATGAAAGAAGTGGGTTATACTAATTTTACTTTAATCAAAAATCCACTCGATTTCAAATATAAAAACACCATCGAAAAGCTGTATTACGAAAGTATTGGTAAGCATTTAAAGCCATATTTTATTACTAATCCCAACGAATACGATACCACTTTGCTGAATTCAATTCTTGAAATTCCAAAATTGGACAATGAAGCATTTACCAATATGATTCGCTATGCCATTTTGAATGATTTTAAGGATATTAATGTTTAGTAAGTTGCAGAGATACTAAGTTTCTGAGTTTTTAAGACTCTTTATAAATTGGTAACTTATTGAAAACTAAGTCTCTATGTTCGTAAAATTCTTAAGAATTAAGAGTTTTTGTAACTTAGTAAGTAAAAAAAACTTAGTGACTTAGAAACTTAGTATCTTAGTAACTTAAAAAAAGCAATCCAAGTCCCTACTTTTGGGTATTATGATACAACTTAACAAAACGAATTTTCATTTAGTAAAGTCCAAGTTTCAGTTGAAAAAACCTTGGGATAGTTTTGTTATCTTTCTTTTAAGTATTCTTATTACAATTCCTTTATTTATAGTACTTCACCAAAATTTAATTGATCCGTTATGGTATTTTGGTTTAGATAGAATACTGCTTTTTATCTTAGTTTTTGCTATAGTTTATGGCATTTTATATGCATTGAGAACCATAAGTATAATTTGTTTAGCACTTTATTTATTGGTGCTCATTTATGGAAGTTTGTTTGGTAGTTTCAATTTCAATTCTGTTTTCGACGATTACAATTCGATGCTGTATTCGATGAATAATAATCCCTTTCCGCAGGATATTATTATCGCTAAATTACTGCCATTCCCCAATAAAGATGAGATTTTAAAAGCTATTGAATACGAGAATCCAAAGGTGAGAAACTTTGCCATAATGGCTACCACTAGGCATTTTAAAAACATTCGAGGTTATTCTGAATACAGGAATTTAATTCAGTGTTTCGCAGTGTTCAAAGAAATCAATAGTCGTTGGAATTATGTAAACGATCCAAAAAATGGAGATTATATCGCGACAGCCCGTGAATCGTTACTTTATTTTTCTGGAGATTGCGACGATCATTCTATTTTGATGGCTGCCAGCATACGTTCCATTGGTGGTACGCCTAGGCTGATTCACACCAAAGGTCATATTTATCCCGAAATTTTAATTGGAAACAGAAGTGACCTTGAAAAAGTAAATTACCTGATAAAAAATATATTATTTCCACAGGAAAGTCATCATAAACAGATTAATTACCATATCGATGAGCACAATCAAGTTTGGCTAAATCTCGATTATACAGCAAAATATCCAGGAGGACCCTTTTTATCTGAAGAAATATTGGGAGCCTTGACATTGGATTAAATAAAAAATATTTGGGAGTGCCCCCGTTGAGAAAAGGGGCTTATCTATGGAACCGCTCATACGCCCCTTTTCTCAACGGGGTCGGGCTATCCGCGCTACTTCGGTAGCTTGCTTCTATCCCTCACTCGTGATCAAGATGTTTTGTTTTAAATTACAACCAATTAATCTTCTCCAAGCTCTTTTGTTCTAAATACAAATTCGCCTGACTAAAATGTTTATTCCCAAACGATTTTCCTTGGTTAGCACTCATGGGCGAAGGATGTCCTGAATCTAAAACGAAATGTTTTTCTCGATTAATTTTAGCACCTTTTTTTTGCGCAAAGCTTCCCCATAACATAAAAACTACATTCTCTTTCTCCTCTGATATTTTTTGAATAACAGCATCCGTAAAAAGATTCCATTTGAGGTGTTTGTGGCTGTTTGGATTGTCTTTTCTCACACTTAACGATGCATTGAGTAATAAAACGCCTTGTTTTGCCCAAGATTCCAAATTTCCAGAACTTGGCATGAAAATAGAATCCAAATCGGTATTGATTTCCCTAAAGATATTACGCAATGAAGGCGGAATTCGCACCGAATCATTTACCGAAAACGACAAACCATTGGCTTCGCCATCACCATGATAAGGATCTTGGCCGATAATGACCACTTTTATATTTTCAAAAGAACAATTATTAAAAGCCGAAAAGATCAGCTCTTTTGGAGGAAAACAAACCGAATTTTGATATTCTTGATCAACAGTATCCATCAATTCATGGAAATAAGGTTTTTCTATTTCGTCTGATAAAATAGTTTGCCAGGAAGGATTTAAGTTGAGGTTCATATTCAAAAGTTATTTCGCAAAGATACATGAAGATTTTAAAGAGATTTACAAAATGATTAAAACTAAAAGCAATAAATGAAACCAAAGCTTCTTGATTTTATCTCCTGTAATCTCTGCAAAATAAGGTTATGTTTCTTTCTTAAATAACCTTATTTTTGTAAAGTAAAATCAAATTATTAAATGATCTCCATTACCGAAAAAACGTTACAAGATTTACAATTTCCTACGGTTCTCGAAACGATTTCCGAAATATGTAATACTGACATAGGAAAACAAAAAGCCTTGGAAATAACTCCTTTTAGAGACAAAGAGTCTTTGATGAGTGCATTATTGCAGACCTCAGAGTATGTTTCCTCTTTCCAAAATAACAATGCTATACCTAATCATGGATTTGACGCCATTACATATGAAATAAAATTTCTAGCCATTGAAGACAGTTTTCTTGAAGTGGGTGGTTTTAGAAAAATTGCTACAATTTCAGAAACGACAAATGTTCTTTTGACGTTTTTAAACAAATTCAATGATTATTACCCGAATCTTTGTACCAAAGGTTCCGGAATTCAGCTTACCAAAGAGATTATCACGCTTGTCGATGCCGTGGTGGATAAGTACGGAGAGATAAAAGACAATGCTTCTCCCCGATTACTAGAAATACGCCGAGAAATGAATTTGGTTCGCGGAAAAGTGAATCAGAGTTTTGGTTCAGCATTAACTCAATATAACAGTTTGGGGTATCTGGATGATATTAAAGAAAGTTTTGTGCAAAACCGCCGTGTTTTGGCCGTATTAGCCATGTACAGACGAAAAGTGAAAGGTTCTATTCTAGGAAGTTCCAAAACAGGAAGTATCGCTTACATAGAGCCCGAAAATACGCTTAAATATTCTCGTGAACTGAGTAACTTGGAATACGAGGAAAAAGAGGAAATCACAAGAATTCTAAAACAATTATCGAATGCGGTTCGTCCGTTTTTACCTCTGCTGATTCAATATCAGGATTTCCTGAGTGATATTGACGTGATTGCCGCCAAAGCAAAGTATGCTAATAGAATCAATGGAATTTTGCCAACGATTACTGAGGAACGCCGACTTTATTTCAGGGATGCCTATCATCCAATTTTGTATTTGAACAACAAGCAAAAAAAAGAAGTTACTCACCCACAAACAATTGAATTAAGTCAGGAAAATAGAATAATTGTTATTTCCGGACCTAATGCAGGAGGTAAAACCATCTCGATGAAAACCGTTGGTTTATTACAGTTGATGTTGCAATCTGGTATGTTGATTCCTGTTCACGAACGTAGTGAGACGTTTCTTTTTGATCGAATACTTACAGATATTGGGGATAATCAATCTATTGAAAATCATCTAAGTACTTATAGTTACCGTTTGAAGAACATGAACTACTTTTTGAAAAAGTGTAACAAGAAAACCATGTTCTTGATAGATGAATTCGGTACAGGTTCCGATCCTGAATTGGGAGGTGCTTTGGCCGAAATCTTCTTGGAAGAGTTTTATCATAGAGAAGCATTCGGATTAATCACCACGCATTATTCGAATCTAAAAATATTGGCCAATGAATTGCCTTATGCAACCAATGCCAATATGTTATTTGACGAAAAATCATTGGAACCGATGTACAAATTGGTCTTGGGACAGGCAGGAAGCTCTTTTACTTTTGAAGTGGCATTGAAAAACGGAATCCCTTTTAGTTTAATAAATAGAGCCAAAAAGAAGATTGAGATAGGAAAAGTTCGTTTTGATAAAACGATAGCCAATTTGCAAAAGGAACGCTCGAAA
>DATEOV010000517.1:0-3611 GCA_035273645.1 Flavobacterium sp.
CAAATTTAAAAGAAGATTTAAATGATCTCCTAAAAAACAGACCTTGGTGGATTTTACTAGGTGCGGGAATTGGCGCTTTGGTATTCAATTCTATCCGTGATGGAGCTGCAGTTTACTATTTCAAATATTATGTTAGCAGCACTGTGAGTTATAGTTTCAATATTTTGGGAGAAAATTTCGCAATGACTCCAACCACTCTTTACTTGGTATTAGGACAAGCCGCTAACATTATCGGTGTGATTGCAGCTACTCCAATCGCCAACAAAATTGGTAAAAAGAAAACCTTTTTTGGAGCTATGGCACTTGCAGCAATTTTAAGCGTCTTTTTCTATTATATCGGAAAAGAAAATATTGTACTGATTATGGTTTTCCAAGTATTGATTAGTATTTGCGCTGGCTGCATCTTTCCATTAATCTGGTCTATGTATGCTGATAGTGCCGATTATTCCGAGTGGAAACAAGGCAGAAGAGCTACTGGTCTTATCTTTTCAGCTTCTTCAATGTCTCAAAAGTTTGGTTGGACAATCGGTGGTGCTGCAACAGGATGGCTTTTAGGATACTTTGGATTTCAAGCCAATGTAGTGCAAACTGTCACTACACAAAACGGAATATTACTAATGCTGAGCATCCTTCCAGCAATTGCTGCAGCACTATCTGTACTTTTCATCATTTTCTACCCATTATCTGAAGAAAAACTACAGACCATTGAAGACGAACTTAATGACAAAAGAAATTTAAACAAATAATACTTGATTTTAGAAAATTCAGTTATGAGCACTACAAAAATAAATACCGATTTAAAACAAATAAAAATCGAACTCGACAAACAATTCAATGCTTTAATTCAAACAAAAAACGAACCACAAGACGGTATTGGAAACGGAATTTACACTCGCTACAAAAACCCTGTTTTAACAGCCGCGCACACACCGCTAGAATGGCGATTTGACTTTAATCCGAATACAAATCCATTGTTTTTGGAGAGAATTGCCATAAACGCCACATTCAATGCTGGAGCCATAAAATGGAATGACAAATACGTCCTTGTTGCCCGTGTGGAAGGTGCCGACAGAAAATCGTTCTTTGCCATTGCCGAAAGCCCAAACGGTATCGATAATTTCAAATTTTGGGACAAACCTTGTGTGATTCCTCAAACTGAAGAACCAGACACCAATGTGTATGATATGCGTTTAATAAAGCATGAAGACGGATGGATTTACGGTATTTTCTGTACCGAAAGAAAAGATCCATCAGCACCAAAAGGTGACACTAGTACTGCTATTGCCAATGCAGGAATTGTACGTACCAAAGATTTAATCAACTGGGAAAGACTACCTGATTTGATTTCGAATACAGGACAACAACGTAATGTGGTATTGCACCCTGAATTTGTAAACGGGAAGTATGCATTATACACTCGTCCGCAAGATGGTTTTATTGATGTTGGAAACGGTGGTGGAATTGGACTTGGGTTTGTGGAAGACATGACCAATCCAGTCGTAAATGAGGAAAAAATCATTTACGGAAAACAATATCACACTGTATATGAATTGAAGAATGGTCTTGGACCAGCACCTATAAAAACTGAAAAAGGTTGGTTGCACTTAGCTCATGGTGTTCGCAATACTGCCGCTGGTTTACGTTATACACTATACATGTTCATGACAGATCTGAATGATATTGCAAAAGTAACACATGCTCCTGCTGGACATTTTATGGCACCAGAAGGTATTGAAAGAGTTGGGGATGTTTCCAATGTTTTATTTTCTAATGGATGGATCGAAGACAAAGACGGAACTGTTTACATCTATTATGCTTCTTCAGATACCAGAATGCATGTGGCAGTTTCATCTGTCGATAAACTTGTGGATTATGTTATCAATACACCTGAAGACACCTTAACTTCTGCGGGTTCTGTCAATACAATTATCAAACAAGTGAATAAGAACAAAGAAATTTCATAATTGTGCAAACCGATTTAAAAAATCTAAAAACAGAATTAAAGCTTGAGCTTCAAAGTATTCTTTCCTATTGGATGGAAAATACTATTGATAAAAAAAACGGAGGTTTTATTGGTCAAATAGATTACAATAACAACACAAACAATGAAGCGGAGAAAGGGTCTGTATTGAATGCAAGATTACTATGGACCTTTTCTGCAGCTTATAAAATTTCAAATAACAAAGAACATTTAGATACATCAAAACGTGCTTTTGAATACATTTCTGAACACTTTTACGACACTGAATTTGGAGGTATTTTTTGGAGTGTCAATTATAACGGAACTCCAAAAGACACCAAAAACCAAATTTATGCTTTGGCCTTTGCCATTTATGGATTGAGCGAATATTATTCGGTTACCAAAGATGAAAAAGCATTAGAAATGGCCATTGCTTTGTATCAAAAAATTCAAACATACAGTTACGATGCTTCAAAAGGCGGATATCTGGAAGCATTTACCCGTGACTGGCAACCTATTGAAGATTTGCGCTTGAGCGAAAAAGATGCCAACGAAAAGAAAACGATGAATACCCATTTGCATATCGTTGAAGGATATGCCAATTTATATACCGTTTGGAAAGACGAATCATTACGAAAGGTCATTGTTGAATTATTGGAAACCATCGAAAAATATTTCATCAATACAGAAACAGGGCATTTACGATTGTTTTTTGATGAAAATTGGATAGAAAAGAAAGACGTTATTTCGTATGGACACGATATTGAAGCAGCTTGGCTTTTGTTACAATGTGCCGAAATTTCTGGAGATTCAACATTAATTGCCAATTATAAAAAACATGCTATCCAAATTGCAGATGTAACCAAAGAAGGAATCGATTCTGATGGTGGATTATGGTATGAATACGATCCCGAAACCAAAGAATTAATGGCTGAAAAACATTGGTGGCCACAAGCCGAATTGATGATTGGTTATTTTACTGCCTGGCAACTTTCCGGAAAACAGGAGTACTTGGATATTGTTTTCAAAAACTGGGAATTCACTCAAAAGTACATTATAGACAAAGAAAAAGGAGAATGGTTTTGGGGTGTTTATGCTGATTATTCCACCATGGAAAAAGACAAAGCTGGTTTCTGGAAATGTCCTTATCACAATGGCAGAGCATGCATTGAATTAATTCACAGAATTTAAAGTCAACATGAAAAACCTATTTCTAAAAAGCATAATTACCAGTTTTATAATTGCACTTAACAGTTGTTCCAAAGACGATCCAGCACCCGATCCAGTAGTTGTTGTTCCGCCAGTAGAGGTTACTGATGTCTTGACGAAACAAAACGCAAAAACCTATATGGTCGACAAAAATGCCACTGCTGAAACTGTCGCTCTTTTCTACAATTTAAAAAAATTGGCTAAAACCAAATTTGCCATTGGTCAGCAAGATGCTTTTCTTTCTTTTTATAAAGATGCCGGTGGTGAATCTGATATTAAAAAAACAACAGGAAATGACCCCGCAATTGTGGGGTCTGACTTGTCCTTTGTTACCGATATCCGAAATGATGGCACAAGTAGCAACTGGTTCTACCAAGAAGAAATTAAAAATGCTACGCAAATAAAAAAAGCTTATGCAAAAGGAATAATTAACACCGTTTCG
>DATEOV010000518.1:0-3522 GCA_035273645.1 Flavobacterium sp.
GTTTTCTGTACTAATTGTATTTTTTAAATAACCAATGTAAGTAACAGTTATGGATGTTATTTTGTTGATGGATGAAATACTGAATTTTCCATCGACATCAGAAATAGTATTCGTGCCGTCATTTGTAATGATAGAGGCAAAAGGAAGTGTTTTTTGGGTTGAAGCATCTTTGATAATTCCATTTACTTGAAATTGCGCTTGAAGCGAAAGCGTAAAAAAGAAGAACAGTAAAAAAAAGTGCTTCATAAAAACGGTTTTATACAAAACGTGTTTATATACGTTTTGTTGCAACAAAAATAGCTATAAAAAAATCTGTCTTGTTCCTAAAAACGAGACAGATTTATTAATTGTAGAATCCAAAGATTAAACTTTCATGATTTCCGCTTCTTTTACCGCTAGAAGTTCATCAATTTTTTTGATAAATGAATTGGTTAAGTTTTGAACTTCTTCTTCTGCGCTTTTGCAAATGTCTTCTGAAGTTCCTTCTTTTTCTAGTTTTTTGATATCTGTATTGGCATCTTTTCGTGCGTTTCTAACGCCAATTTTAGCATCTTCCGCTTCAGACTTGGCTTGTTTGGCTAGTTCACGTCTACGGTCTTCTGTAAGAGGTGGGACACTAATGATAATCATGTCACCATTATTCATTGGGTTGAATCCAAGATTAGCAACCATAATTGCTTTTTCTATAGGATGCAACATGTTTTTTTCAAAAGGTTGAAGCGTGATGGTTCTAGCATCAGGCACACTGATTTTTGATACTTGAGACAACGGAGATGCTGATCCATAATAATCAACAAAAACACTTCCCAACATGGCAGGTGATGCTTTTCCGGCACGAATATTTAAAAATGCTTTTTCTAAATGTTCAATAGAACCAGTCATCGATTCTTCTGTACTATCTAATATAAATTCAATTTCTTCAGTCATAATTTAGATTTTTAGATTTTTGGATTTTAGATTTTTGGATTTTTTTAGACATTTTCTATTCTTATCTAATAATCCAACAATCTAATAATCCAGGATGTCTATATATTTACTACGGTTCCTATATTTTGTCCTTCACAAATTTTCAATAGATTTCCTATTTTGTTCATGTCGAATACTACTATCGGTAATTTATTTTCTTGGCTTAAAGTAAATGCAGTGGTATCCATTACATTTAATCCTTTTTTCAATACATCTTCAAAAGAAATGAAATCAAATTTTACTGCAGTAGCATTTTTCTCTGGATCACAATCATAAACACCATCTACACGAGTTCCTTTTAGAATCACATCGGCATTGATTTCGATACCACGTAAAACGGCAGCTGTATCTGTTGTGAAATATGGATTTCCAGTTCCTGCTCCAAAAATAACGATTCTTCCTTTTTCCAAGTGACGATCGGCTCTTCTTTTGATATAAGGTTCTGCGATTGATTCCATTTTTAGGGCAGTTTGCAAACGGGTTTTCATCCCTTTATCTTCAAGAGCACCTTGTAATGCCATTCCATTGATAACTGTGGCCAACATTCCCATGTAATCTCCTTGTACTCTGTCCATCCCAGAACTGGCTCCTGCAACACCTCTAAAAATGTTTCCTCCACCAATTACTATAGCGATTTCTACTCCTTTCGCATGAATTTGCTTAATTTCATCGGCATATTCAGCCAATCGTTTTGGGTCAATTCCGTATTGTAAATCACCCATTAAAGCTTCACCACTCAATTTCAGAAGGATTCTTTTGTATTTCATCAGTCAGTTTTTGTTTTTTTAAGGTCTCCCTTCGTTTATCGAAAGTAAATTGCATCACTGATTGGGTTCAATGCTGTCAAATTTGTGCAAATATAGACATATTCTGTTTTTTTTGAAAATAGAGTTCCTTAAATATTTAAATTAAGTTTTTTAGGACCATTCAATAGCTGGTATCCGTCCGTGACTTTTGATTATTCACTGAATTGCTTTAGTTTTTTGAATGATTTTTTTGCCGATTCGTATCCAATATCAAAAATGGCTTCCATCTTTGACTTACTGGTTTCGAATGTGCTATATAGTGATAAAGCTTCTGGTTCTATCAGCCAATCGCAATGATTAAATTTGTTTATGCTCGAATTGGCGGAAAGTAAATCAAAGGCTCTTGCGGTTACGGATTTTATCGAAGTTAAATCGGCAGCTTCAATTTTTTGTAGGGGGCTAACGTAAACGCCTATTAAACTTTCGCACTTCTCTTTTAAAATATCGGTTGGGAAATGATTGAGAATACCTCCGTCACTGTACAATTTACCGTTAAATTCATAAGGAGACATTATTCCCGGAAATGAGGATGATGCCAAAACAGCATCTATCGTTTTGGTTTCGGGACTAAATATTTTTAATTTTCCTTTAATCATATCGGTTGCGGTGATATGAATGGGTATTTTTAGTTCGGACAAAGTAGTCTCTTTGAAAATTTCATAGAAATACTCTTTGAATGATTCCGAGTCAATAAATCCTGCTTTTGTGAATGTAAAATGTTTCCAGTGGAAAAAGTAAATGGACTTAAAAAATTCCAAAATGGCCTCTGGGGATTTTCCGCTTCCGTACAATGCGGCTACAATTGCTCCTGCACTTGAACCCGCAATCTGTGAAGGTTTAATGCTTTTTTCTTCCAAGAATTGCAAAACCCCAGCATGCGCAATGCCTTTCGACCCACCGCCTGATAATATTAAGCCGATTGATTTTGATTTGCTGTCCATTTTATAAAAATATGCATTTTGTTTGTTACAATGTGATTTTTATCACGTTTTTAAACAACTGGTATTGTTAATTTTGTAGTAAATAAATTTGTATAACGAAATAAGCATGTCGTCATTGGGCGTATACACCAATGAAGATATGCTGTTTTATAACAAAGAGTAATAAATTTAATTATGAAAAGTTCAGTAGCAAAGGCGTTGTTTAATAGTTACACTTATTTAGAATATAAAAAAATCGTATCTGATTTACTCTCCGAAGGAAAGTCAACCGGGGATGAACAATCTGAAGATCTGTTGCAATACAGTATTCTTAATGAAACCCGATTGAAGCGTTTGGACAAAACTATTGTAGTTCCTGAGTTGATTAAAGACCAATTAAAAGAATTGGAGAAAGAATACATTTGGTTGGTTATAGCTGAAGGTTGGTGCGGGGATGCTGCCCAGATTTTGCCGATATTAAATAAAATGGCTGCCGAATCGGATAATATTGATTTGAAAATTGTTTTCCGCGATTTGAATGATGATTTGATGAATCAATTTTTAACGAATGGTGCCAGAGCGATTCCGAAGCTCCTTATTATTGATAAAGAATTAGGTAAAGTTTGCAAACATTGGGGACCAAGACCCAAAGGTGCTACCGATTTAATTAAAAACTATAAAGAACAATTTGGAATTGTAGATGAAGAGGCGAAAACACAATTACAATTGTGGTATTTGCATGATAAAGGATTGTCTGTGCAAAATGAAGTTGTAGAGATGATGTATTCAATTAAAGAATATGCCTGTTTATAAGTAGAATATACCTGTTA
>DATEOV010000519.1:0-5225 GCA_035273645.1 Flavobacterium sp.
TAATGGTTCTGATCAAGGTTGGGCAACTAGCTTTGTAGGGCTAATGGATGAATTCAGAATTTATGACTCTGCTCTGGCTGGAAGTGAAGTTACTGCTCTATACAAATTAGAAAAAGATAAAAGATAACTGATAAGAATTTATTTTACACACCTGATCGATTCAAAAATCAGGTGTGTATTTTTTTAGTCATTAAAATTTATAAAAATGAAAAATCATTTATTCTTATTGATTTTTTTGAATTTTTTTAATTCATGTTCATCATCAAATCCAGCAGACGGGAATACTGGAGGTACGCCATTGCCTACAACTCCAAAACCTCCTGTTACTGTTTTAACAGATGACGAAGTATTGAATCAGGTTCAAAAAGACGCTATAAAATATTTTTGGGATTATGCCGAACCCAATTCAAAATTAGGCAGAGAACGTTACCATACGGACAATCCTAGTTTCGAAGCCAACAAAGTAACCACAGGAGGTTCTGGTTTTGGGCTAATGTCTTTGATTGTTGGAGTAGAAAGAGGTTTTATTCCAAGAGCCGAAGCCGTTACTCGAATGACCACTGCAATGGACTTTTTGGGAAAAGCCGATCGTTTTCACGGGGCATGGGCACATTGGATGGATGGAAACACAGGACATGCCATTTCTTTTGGTAATAAAGATGATGGTGGTGATATAGTGGAAACTGCTTTCTTATGCCAAGGATTGATTGCCGTGCGAGAATATTTTAAAAACGGTAACGCCCAGGAAAAAGCATTGTCTGCCAAAGCTGATAATCTATGGAAGGGAGTGGAGTGGAGTTGGTACACTAATGGTGAAAATGCAATGTATTGGCATTGGTCTCCTACCTATCAATGGGAAATGAAATTCAAATTGGAAGGCTACAATGAGTGTTTGATAACTTACATTTTGGGTGCTGCTTCAACAACTTATCCAATTCCTGCCGCTGCTTATCACGAAGGTTGGACACGAAACGGAACTATTGCAACAGGAAAAACACAGTATGGAATTCCTTTAGTATTCAAATACAATACTGGTACTGGAAATGCAGGACCTTTGTTTTGGGCTCAATATTCTTATTTAGGATTAGATCCTTCTCAATTAACGGACAAGTATGCAAACTATTGGGAATTAACTCAAAATCAAGCGAAAATAATATACAGCTATTGTGTCGATAATCCAAAAAAATGGAACGGCTATTCTGATAAATGTTGGGGCCTTACAGCTAGTTATTCTCGAAATGTAGACGGAACAACTGGCTATTCTGCTCATGACACCGACAATGATTTAGGGGTTATTACTCCAACAGCTGCATTGTCTTCATTTCCATATACTCCAAAAGAAAGTATGAAGTTTTTACATTATTTATATGATGAAAAGAAAAGTACTCATATTGGAATTGCGGGACCTTATGATGCTTTTTCACCACATTATAATTGGGTAACTCCACGTTATTTGGCAATTGATCAAGGAACGATAGCGCCAATGATTGAAAATTATCGTACTGGTTTGATCTGGAAATTGTTTATGAATGCACCAGAGGTAAAACAAGGTTTACTGAATCTTGGTTTTCATTCTGGTAAATATGGGTTTTAAAATTAAGAAAGTAGATGAAATATAATCTTTAGATTCTTATAAAACAGATAAAAAATGAAAAAGACATTAATTGTATTACTCTTAGGCTCCGTTTTTTTGGGCTATAGCCAAAAGAAAGAAAATAAAAAAGCCGTTGTAATTAAACCTAAAGCTGAATTTGTGGCCGAGTTGTTATCAAAAATGACTTTGGATGAAAAATTGGGGCAGTTGAATTTACCAACTTCGGGAGATATAACCACCGGTCAAGCCAATAGCTCTGATGTTGCAAAGAAAATCGAAGAAGGCAAGGTCGGTGGATTATTTAATATCAAATCGGTTCAGAAAATAAAAGAAGTACAACGTATTGCAGTTGAAAAAAGCCGCTTGAAAATCCCTTTGATTTTTGGAATGGACGTGATTCACGGGTATGAGACGACTTTTCCTATCCCTCTTGGGCTATCATGTACCTGGGACATGAAATTGATCGAAAGAAGTGCTCAAATTGCTGCACAGGAGGCAAGTGCCGATGGAATCAATTGGACTTTTTCTCCTATGGTTGATATTTCACGCGATCCACGTTGGGGAAGAATCTCTGAAGGTTCTGGAGAAGATCCATTTTTGGGAAGTCAAATTGCCAAAGCGATGGTAGATGGATATCAGCAACACGATCTTTCTAAAAACAATTCCATCTTGGCATGTGTTAAACATTTTGCGTTATATGGAGCTCCCGAAGCAGGTCGTGATTACAATACTGTTGATATGAGCCATATCAGAATGTACAATGACTATTTCCCACCTTACAAAGCAGCTGTTGATGCTGGAGCAGGTTCGGTTATGGCATCTTTCAATGAAGTGGATGGAGTCCCAGCCACGGGAAATAAATGGTTGATGACAGATGTTTTGAGAAAACAATGGGGTTTTAAAGGTTTTGTAGTTACTGATTTCACAGGAATTCCTGAAATGATTGCTCACGGAATGGGTGATTTGCAAGAAGTATCTGCTTTGGCTTTAAATGCTGGAGTTGAAATGGATATGGTTGGTGAAGGATTTTTGACCACTTTGAAAAAATCAATAGATGAAAAGAAAGTTACTATTGAGCAAATCAATAATGCGGTAACACTTATTTTGAATGCCAAATACGATTTAGGATTGTTTCACGATCCTTATAAATACTGTGACGACAAAAGAGCTAAAACCGAAATTTTCACTGCAAGTAGTAGAGATGAGGCTAGAAAAATAGCTGCTCAATCATTGGTTTTACTAAAAAACAAAAATCAGTTGTTGCCTTTGAAAAAATCGGGAACTATTGCTCTGATAGGGCCATTGGCGGATGCCAAAAACAATATGTCTGGAACTTGGAGTGTGGCTACAAATGGAGAAAAATGTATTTCATTATTGGCTGGAATTCAGGAAGTAGCTGGAAAATCGACTAAAGTGCTTTATGCCAAAGGTAGTAACCTTGATTACGACGAAACTTTTGAGACCAATGCCACTATGTTTGGTAAAACCTTAAACAGAGATAAACGTTCGAAAGAGGATATGATTGCAGAAGCTGTAAAAGTAGCCAATCAAGCTGATGTTATTGTAGCTGCACTAGGAGAATCTGCCGAAATGAGCGGAGAGAGCAGTAGCCGTGCAAATTTGGAAATTCCACAAGCACAAAAAGATTTATTGAATGCATTATTAAAAACAGGGAAACCGGTAGTTTTAGTTTTATTTGATGGTCGCCCATTAATATTAAATGATGAAAATGCTACTGTTCCGGCAATTTTGAACGTTTGGTTTGCCGGTAGCGAAGCAGGATATTCTATCGCCGATGTTTTGTTTGGAGATGTAAATCCTTCAGGAAAATTAACGACTACGTTTCCAAGAAGCGTGGGGCAAGTGCCAATTTATTATGCTCATAAAAATACAGGAAGACCTCTTGTTAACACAGAAGGAAAATTTGAAAAATTCAGATCAAATTATATAGACGAAAGAAACGAACCATTATTCCCTTTTGGTTATGGATTGAGTTATACCAATTTTGCTTATTCAAACTTGAAAATTTCATCTGATAAAATGAATTCGGGAGGAAAAGTAACGGTAAGTATTGATGTTATAAATACTGGGAATTATGACGGAAAAGAAACCGTACAAATGTATATAAGAGACGTTGTTGGTTCTGTAACAAGACCGGTTAGAGAACTTAAAGGTTTCCAAAAAATCGCCCTTAAAAAAGGAGAAAAACAAACAGTGACATTCGAAATTAGCACAGAAGATTTGAAATTTTACAATTCTGATTTGCAATTTGTCGCTGAGCCTGGACAGTTTGAAGTTTTCGTTGGAACGAATTCAAACGCAGACAATAAAGTAAGTTTTAATTTTGTAAATTAAGCTTGGTTAGTTTATTTGGTTGCCCTCCGTTTTGGTTAGACGGGGGGCTTTTTTTTAAATTTAAAACACTCATTACAACAAAGAATAATGTTTAACCTGAGTAGTTATAAATTAAGTAATTTTTTAAAAGTCTTAAAAATGCGAAAACTATATTTAATACCAGCATTGTTACTATTGTTGAGTCTTCAATTCAGTATGGCACAATCTAAAACCAATAGTATTGGAAAAACAAAATGGTTTGATCCTAATAAACCAGCTTCAACATATTGTAACCCCATAAATATCGGTTATAATTATACTACACAAAATCACAATGGAATTCCGGATTCTCGTCGTTCCAGTGCCGATCCGTTAATTATTGCTTATAAAGGCGATTATTACCTGTTTGCAACCAACCAAGCCGGATTCTTTTGGAGCAAAGATTTGTCGGACTGGAAATTTGTTTATGGTAGTTTTCAACGTAACCCTGGAGATGACGACCAATGTGCGCCAGCTGCTTGGGTTGTAAATGATACTTTATTTTATGTAGGTTCAACTTGGAAAAAAGATCACCCTGTTTGGAAAACTGCCGATCCAAAATCGGGTCGTTGGGTTCGTCACGTCAATACCGCAATGTTACCTACTTGGGATCCCGCAATTTTTCAGGATGACGACAAAAAAGTATATATGTATTATGGTTCCAGTGGAAAATTACCACTTTGTGGAGTAGAAGTAGATTATGATACTTGGTTGCCGAAGGGGAATCAAGCAGATTATGAAAAACTATATGCAGCAACCGAAGTTGAAGATATTCAACGCCCTTATGGGGAAATAAAAGCAGTTGTAGGTTTGGATCCCGCTGCACATGGTTGGGAACGCTTCGGACCTAATAATGACATGGAACCAGCCCCTTGGGGAAATTTTATTGAAGGAGCTTGGATGACGAAGCACAATGGTAAATATTATATGCAATATGGAGCTCCGGCTACCGAATTTAAAGGTTATGCAAATGGTGTTCATGTTGGTAATAGTCCATTAGGCCCGTTTACGTATCAAAAACACAACCCGATGTCTTATAAGCCTGGAGGATTTGTAATCGGGGCCGGACATGGTAATACCTTTGCCGATAACTATGGAAACTATTGGAATACTGGAACTTGTAAAATTTCAGTAAAAGATCGTTTTGAACGCCGCATTGATATGTTTCCTGCAGGATTCGACAAAGATGATGTTATGTATTCGATTACTTCTTATGGAGATTTCCCAACTTTGTTGCCAAACAACAAACGTGACCAAA
>DATEOV010000520.1:0-3709 GCA_035273645.1 Flavobacterium sp.
CGAAGAAATTAAAATCGAGGGAATTATCGCCCACGACACAGATGACACTGTAGTCGCATTTGAAGAGGGCCAAAAAATCGCAAGCGGTTGGAAAAAAGGACGTTTCATTACAACCAAAGATTTAGGACATTCCATGCACGACGATGATTTGTACCAAGAAATATATCGTTTTTTATTTGAAGCCGAAGAATAGGCTTATTTATTGACATGGATTCCCGCTATCCACTATATCCATCTCGTAGAAAAAACAAGATGGGATGCCGTTTCTATCGGAGCTAAAGGGTTTTAATTTTTTAGTTTCAGGAAACATTCAAACATTTTCTAATAATCTAAAAATATAAGAGTCTAAAAAAAGACTATTTTTGCAGTATGGAAGAAAATCTAAAACGCCTCAATAAATTCATAGGAGAAACGGGCTATTGTTCCCGCCGCGAGGCCGATAAAATTATCGAGGAAGGTCGAGTAACCATCAATGGAGTGGTGCCAGAACTGGGAACCAAAGTTTCGCCAGATGATGAAGTGCGTATTGACGGAAAACTAATCCGCGAGAAAAACGAAAAACCAGTCTATCTTGCTTTTTACAAACCAGTAGGAATAGAATGCACCACCAATCTAGAGGTTCGCAACAACATAGTGGATTACATCAATTATCCAAAACGTATTTTTCCAATTGGCCGATTGGACAAAGCCAGTGAAGGTTTAATCTTTATGACCAATGACGGAGATATAGTCAACAAAATATTGCGTGCCAGAAACAATCACGAAAAAGAATATACCGTAACGGTAAATAAACCCATAACTGACCGTTTTATAGAGCGAATGGGCAATGGCGTACCTATTTTGGACACCGTTACCCGTAAATGTAAAGTAGAACAGATCAGCAAATACATTTTCAAAATCATTCTAACACAAGGATTGAATCGTCAAATCCGTAGAATGTGTGAGTATTTAGGCTATGAAGTTACCGCTTTGAAACGTATTCGAATTATCAATATTTCACTAGACGTCCCAGTAGGTCGCTACCGTGATTTAACCGATGCCGAAATAAAAGAACTCAATGAATTAATCGAACCTTCAAGTAAAACCGAAGAAGCAAGCTTACCAAAAGCAGAAATTCCAAAACGAAGAACTGAATTCATCAAAAGAGATGACCCAAGATTTAAAAAAAGAGGGGATTATTAAATCCCCTCTTTTTTCTATTACTGAAATAATCGTTACAAAATTCTATACCAAAATTACTTTTTCTCTTTCTCTTTTTCTTCCACTTTTTGTTCTTCTAATTTCATTCCGAACTTCTTGAATTTATAAGTAATAGAGAACATTCCGTAGCGTTTCAAAACCGTGTTTTGGGCATCAACTACCGAAGTTGCCGATATGGTTCGTGTGGCACTTTGATTTTGATTAAGAATATCATACACTTTAACTTTAAAAATCCATTGATCCTCTTTGCTTTTATAGGACAAACTTGTATTCCATAAATAGAAATCCTTTTTGAAACCTCCCGAAATATTCGAATTGTAGTTGTATCCAAAATCATTACCTAAAACCCATTGTTTATGGAAATAATTGGTTGCCTCAATCTTGAAATTGTGCTCTCTGTTTGAAGCTTCATCTATCCTGTAATTGTCATAATTGGTTTTTCTATAAGTAAAGCCATACGATGGGCGCAGTGTAAAAAAATCTCCATAATCATACGAGATAGATGCTCCTGGCGATATGCTTTTTATATCGGCCGTATACATTTCCGCATTAGTAAATCCTTTCTGAAATTCATACCCTGTATTCAATTTCAATGAGTATTTAAACGTATTCAGTTCTTTTTTTACGGTTTTGTCCCAATTGGCACCTAAACTAAAATTAAAATTTCCCGAAATGTTAACATAGGTCGTTTTTTGCTTTCCATTTTCGTCATAAATCGACGTGGTAGCAATACTGCTGTCTGAATAATTTCCATTTGTATAAATGGAAAAACTTGAAAGTCCTGCAGTATTTTGATTTCTATAACTTAGATTATAATTATGACTTTTACCGATGTCCAAATTACTGTTTCCCACAACAGTATTCAAAGGGTTGGAGATATTTTCAACTGGCAAAAGCTGGGCGGCAGTAGGTAAAGAATACTGACGAGAATAATAACCATTAAAAGAATTGATTTTTGACAAATTATAATTAAAATATAAATTCCCTTCCGGTAAAGCGTAGTTTTTTGACAAATCAGTGTTAGTGTTCAAATAATTGGAATGATTATCTGCCTGCACAAAATACGTCCCCATTGATGCCCTAAAATAACCTTTCTTTTTACGGATCATGAATCCCGCATTCGGAGAAAACCGAGTTGATTTCGATTCAAAATAATTTGACATAAGTTCATTTCTGTCTGAATAATTACCAGTTGAATTATCAAAATCATACGTATTGTTATCTTCTTTAGCTTTAGTCCAATTTGTCACTGCTCCAACAAAAACAGACAAAGAATCGGTTATTGGTTCTGAATAAGAAAGATTAAAATTAAAATTGTCGTTCGATCTTTTTGCCAGCACATTTTGGTTCCGAATATCATCTGGAGTTGCATCCTGATAAAATAAGGTCGCCGAATTGTTTATCGAATTGGATTCATTTCTTGAATTGTTATTTTGCATATAAGCGCTAAAATATCGCCCTTTTTTATTGAAACCTTTATAAAGGCTTATCCAGTTATTAAAATTTTCCGAATCACTTTGGGAATTAGTTTTGCTGTTGTTTTCATTCATCAAATTGCCGTTGTCGTCCCTTGAGGTAGCCTGAGAGACAGCATTATTTGTAGTTGTTGTTTTTGCAAAATTAGGGGCAAAGTAAATACTTGTCTTGTCATTGATTTTATATTGAAACTCCGTATTAAGATTATGCCCTTCTGTCAATTGATTGGTGGCGCTTTCCGATTCAGTAAAAATGTTTCCAGTTGGCAGAAAATCTGCTTTGGAGGTTTTGTTCCGATTTTCATTGTCCAAATTCTTGTAGTTGTATGCAGTATGTACGTTGAAATCCTTTATCCATTCATCGTCGTAATTCAACCCAACGGTACTTGAATGGATTATCCCTGTAGGAGCAGAGTTATTATTACTTCCCCCATAATACATGACACGCCCTCCTCCATTATTTCGGCCACCGCCCATATTGTCAAAAACATCATCCATGGAAAATCCTGTTGCATTTATATTGTTGGACGAAAAAATAGCGGTAATACGACGCTTGTTTTTGAAATAACTGCCAATTCCGCTACTTTCATAACGATCATCAGTTCCATAACCGCCCATGAATTTTCCAAAAATACCTTTGTCTTTATCCTCTTGCAAAGTCAGATTGATAGTCGCATTATTCGAACTGGACTCTTGTTTACTCATTTCTTCATCCTTAGTTTTAGTATTCGAAACCTGAACTTTTTTAATCATATCGGCAGATAAATTCTGAAGCGCAATTTTTCCATCTTCGCTAAAAAAAGGTTTTCCATTAACCAGTATTTTGTCAACTTCCTTTCCATTGATGGTGATTTTCTTGTTTTCATCAATTTGCGCTCCGGGCAATTGCCGAATCAAAGCTTCCACATTCGCATCGGGACGCACTTTGAAGGAAGATGCATTAAATTCCAAAGTATCTTTTTTGATTTTGACAGGAGGCGCTTCACTTTTTATCACTACTTCCAAAAGTTCTATTTGATTTTTAAAAAGTAGCA
>DATEOV010000521.1:0-3739 GCA_035273645.1 Flavobacterium sp.
CCCCACTACCATTTTCACGCCTATTTTGTGTTGTAATCTCATTTGTTCTGTGTTTTGTTGTATGCTTATTAATGTATTCTTGTGTGTAATTGAGCTTTCTAATCATTTTGGCGTGACCCTACGGGTCGGGCTTTCCGTTCCCGCTTTTTTCTTTTCAGTTCCCACGGGTTTAAACCCTTGGGAACTGAAAAGAAAAAGAGCTCCACTTCAATCCCTCACGCAAATGATCGCATTGATTAAATTTGATGCAAAAGTAAAGCGTTATAAGTTATAAGTATCTAATAAAAAGCTAAAATTCTATTGCAATTGCAATATCAATGGCAATGTCAAAAATTAAAATCAATTTTAAAATTCTTTGATCCAATTATCTAATTAACTAATTGCCAAATTATCCAATTGCCTAGCTTTCATTATTAAAAAACTGATCTAGTCCTGTCATATCCTGTATGTTCACGCTTCTGGCTTTACTTCCTTCAAAAGGACCTACAATTCCGGCAGCTTCCAGTTGGTCAATCAAACGACCGGCCCTGTTGTAGCCCAGTTTCAGTTTTCGTTGCAATAACGAAGCCGATCCTTGTTGCGCATTTACAATTACTTCAGCAGCTTCTCTAAACAAAGTGTCTCTTTCAGAAATATCCATTTCCAGATTGATTCCTCCGTCTTCTCCTATGAATTCAGGAAGTAAATAAGCCGTAGCATACGCTTTTTGCGAACCAATGAAATCAGTTATTTTTTCAACTTCTGGTGTATCAATAAAGGCACATTGCACACGAACTACGTCATTTCCGTTGGTATACAACATATCTCCGCGTCCTATTAATTGGTCAGCTCCTGCAGTGTCTAAAATTGTTCTTGAATCTATTTTAGAGGTTACCCTAAAAGCTATTCTCGCAGGGAAGTTGGCCTTGATCAAACCTGTAATTACATTCACAGATGGTCTTTGTGTCGCAATAATCAAGTGAATACCAATAGCACGGGCCAATTGTGCCAAACGGGCAATCGGTACCTCAACCTCTTTACCGGCGGTCATAATCAAATCAGCAAACTCATCCACTACCAAAACGATATAAGGCAAAAAGCGATGTCCGTTCTCCGGATTCAATTTTCTGTTTTTGAACTTTTCGTTGTATTCTTTTATGTTTCTTACCATCGCATCTTTCAATAGCGAATAACGGTTGTCCATTTCCGTACAAAGAGAATTCAATGTAGCAACTACCTTTGCATTATCGGTGATAATCGCATCTTCGGTATCAGGCAGTTTCGCTAGATAATGTCTTTCTATTTTATTGAAAAGTGTAAGCTCTACTTTTTTAGGATCCACCAATACAAATTTCACCTCAGCTGGATGCTTTTTGTATAAAAGCGAAGTCAAAACTGCATTCAATCCCACCGATTTCCCTTGCCCTGTAGCACCCGCCATCAATAAGTGAGGCATTTTGGCTAAATCGACCACAAAAGTTTCATTCGAAATAGTTTTTCCAAGAGCAATAGGTAATTCCATTTCCGCTTCTTGGAATTTGGCAGAACCAATCACACTTTTCATCGAAACCATCGTTGGATTCTTGTTCGGAACCTCTATACCAATAGTTCCTTTTCCTGGAATAGGTGCAATAATACGAATCCCTAATGCCGAAAGTGACAAAGCAATATCATCCTCCAAACTCTTAATTTTGGAAATACGAATTCCTGCTTCAGGTACAATTTCATATAAGGTTACCGATGGACCAACAGTCGCCTTGATTTGCGCTATCTCTATCTTGTAATTGCGAAGAGTGTCAACAATTTTGTTCTTGTTTTCTTCCAGCTCTTCCTGGTTGATGGTAATTCCTCCTGTCGAATATTCTTTTAATAAATCGATGGTTGGGTATTTGTAATTGGATAAATCCAAAGTAGGATCAAATAAACCAAAATCAGATACTAAGCGTGAAGCCAAATTATCTTCAATAATATCTTCTTCAACAGCTTTTTCAATTACAAAAGCCTCTTCTTTAACAGGTTCTACCGTTGGTAAAATCTCCATCGGAAGCGGTTTAAGAGTAGGTTCCAAGTTGATTTCGGAAGCATTTGAAATTGTTGGTTTCAAAGCTTCTTTGTTTATTTCAAATTGAGATCCTGTTGTTTTCAAATGGATATCATCCAATTCTTCTTCAGTTTCTTCAACTGCAAATTCCTCAAGATTATAGACACTATCATTAGGCACCAATACTGGACTTGAAGCCAAGTCTTCTTTAATTTCTTTTTTGGTGCTTTCAAAAAAGGATTGCACTTTTTCTGGTGATACCTGCAATTTGAAAATCAAATAAATAATCAAACCAAAAACTAAAACCAAAAGTGTTCCCGTTTTACCAATGTAATCTTGTGAGAATAAATTCAATTCATATCCAATTGTCCCTCCCAATTCAGGCATTGAAGTGGCAAAAAAACCAAATAGAACAGATAAAACAATAACAGCAAATAAATCCCAAAACCAAACTCCTTTTAGTTTTTTAATCGATAGACTCAAAACCAAATACATTCCGGTCAGGAAAAATAAACGAACAAATAAAAAGGAAGCAATACCAAAACCTTTGTATACGAATAAATCAGCCAGATAGGCTCCAAATTTACCTAGCCAGTTTTGAACTTCTTCTTTACGGTCTGTTAATTCGGAAACAGCGCTTTGATCGATTTTTCCATAGATAAAAAAGGAAACAAATGCGACTAATAAAGCGATTGAAAATAATACCAAAAGAGATCCCAAAACAATTTTGTGCTGTTTGGAGAATTCCCATGATCTTATACCTTTAGATTCCGATTCCTTTTTTGTATCTAAAGATTCTTTTTTTGTAGATTTTGCCATTCTTGAATTTAATTGAACCTATAAAAATTTTGGGATATAAATAATTAGACCAATTGCGATTGCTGTTAATGCAGCAAAAAATACTGCTCCAGCAGCAATATCTTTTATGAAACCAATTCTTTCATGATAATTTGGGTGGATAAAATCGGCTATTTTTTCGACAGCTGTATTCAATCCTTCAACACTCATAATTAAACCAATAGCCATTGTTTGAAAAAGCCATTCGGTAGTTGAGATATGAAAATAAAAACCGGCAATAGTCATTAAGATTCCAATTGAAAATTGAACCATAATACTGTGCTCGGTAGTAATTAATTTTACGGCGCCCAGAAAAGCGAATTTCACGCTTTTCAATCGGCCCGTAAGTAATGAATTGTCTTTTTGAAATTCCATTATAGAATATTAAAGCGCAGCTAAAGCAGCTTCGTAATTTGGTTCGTTTGCAATTTCCCCAACTTGTTCAGTGTGGGTTACCACACCGTTCTCATCAACAACGATAATAACTCTTGAGTGCAATCCAGCCAATGGCCCATCAACAATGTCTAAACCATTATTTTTTCCAAAATTACCTTCTTGAAAATCAGATAGATTTACTACATTTTCAAGACCTTCAGCACCACAAAAACGTTTTTGGGCAAAAGGCAAATCTCTTGAAATACATAAAACAGTAGTGTTTGCCAAGTTACTTGCACTTTCATTGAATTTTCTAACTGATGTTGCACAAGTTCCTGTATCGATACTTGGAAAAATATTTAAAACCATTTTTTTACCAGCAAAAGTGCTTAAATCAGCAACAGATAAATCGTTTTGAACTAATTTAAAATCAGCTAGTTTCGAACCAACTTTTGGTAATTCACCTGAAGTGTGTATTGGGTTTCCTCCTAATGTTATAGACGCCAT
>DATEOV010000522.1:0-2484 GCA_035273645.1 Flavobacterium sp.
GGTAGTTTGTAATTAAGGTCAGCAATTATTGCATTGAATTGACGGTACGCTGCCCGCTTTGTCTGCACAACACCTGCAACAACCTGCGCATAACCATCAGGACGCTGGCGGGAATCATCCACGGATAATGTAATGGTAGTATTATCTGATGGCTTATACAATAACTGGCCACGAAAACCGAGATTGCTAATGTCATTTGTATATTTTCCTGTACGTACATTCTCAACCACTCCGTCTCGTTGTGTGCCGGAGAATGAAAGACGTGCAGCGAATTTTTTGCTTAAAGCACCTGTAACAGAAGCTTTAGCCTGAATGTATCCATAGTTACCATAGCTCACTTCAAAGCTGGCACCCGGCTTAAAGCTCGGTTTACGTGTTGTTATATTAATAGCACCTGATGTTGTGTTTTTACCAAACAGTGTCCCTTGCGGGCCACGCAATACTTCAATACGTTCTACATCTATGAAATCAAAAGTTGCTGCGGCTGGACGGGCATAATAAACGCCATCTACATACAAACCTACTCCCGGGTCAAGACCATCATTTGTAAGACCGAATGGTGAGCCAAGGCCCCTGATATTAATCCCTGTGTTGCGGGGATTAGAAGTATAAAGCTGTACAGATGGAACAAACTCTTTCACACGGTTCACATTAAAAGCTCCTGCATCATCTATCTGCTTACCTCCTATTACCGAAATAGGAATAGGAACATCCTGCAACACCTCGCGGCGGCGGCGAGAGGTAATAACAACTGTATCTGTGTGGAATAGTGCATCAAGTACAATTAATACATTGTTTTTTTCATTGTCCCTGATCACCAGTTCGTTTTTACGGAATCCAACTGAAGTAACCACTAGTGTAAAAGGAAACTTGTCAGGAGTAGCAAGAGAAAAATAACCAACAGAATCAGTATTAACTCCTATCGTGCTATTCTTTACTGTTACGCTGGCAAACGGAACGCCTTCATTTCTTTCGTTAATAACTCTGCCTTTAAATTGTGAGAATGCAAGTACCGGCACTAAACCTCCTAAAAGCAAAATAATCCGTTTCATGAATTTAGTTTTGATTATAAGTCTATCAAATTAGTAGACTATTTAGATAAAAAAATTTAGATTGACGTTTGGGTTATTAAAAAATTTTCAGGCAGGCAACATCGTTTAAATTTGATAAATACGTAGTGCATAAGTAAAAATTTTGTACTATCTATTTTGCAAACATAAGGCGCGATCATTACCATACCAAATTGGTAGACTAATTTTTTTATAAAAATATTTTTCATTTCTGAACAGTCATTAGTTAAACTATTTTAATAAGGATTCGTATGCTCCAGATAATAACAAGGATACCTAATAATAGATAAGAAGTCTTTTTAGGAAGTTTTCCGGCAAGTTTTGCTGCAAGAGGCGCAGCAACTAAACCACCAATGACCAATGCAAGGATCGTTTGCCAATGACTTACCCCGATCATTGTAAAAAAAGTAAACGCACTGGCGAGTGTTACAAAAAACTCTGTGAGACTAACTGTACCCACTGCATATTTATGGCTTCTTCCCGAATTAATTAATGTGCTTGTAACAATGGGTCCCCAACCGCCGCCACCAAATGAATCAAAAAAACCACCTACACCAGCAAGTAAACGATATCGTTTAAATTTCTTTGGTGGCCTTTTATCACGGAAAGCATTTAGAATAAATTTTACTCCAAGTATTAATGTATATCCTGCAATAACAGGACGTATATAATTCCCGTACTTGTTTCCCATGATCACAAGTAATATTGCTCCTCCTATTGCACCAAGTATTCCGGGTATCAATAATGCTTTAAATAGCTTTTTATTTACATTGCCAAATCTATAATGCGTATAACCAGAAGCACCGCTTGCAAACATTTCTGCCGTATGAATGCTTCCGCTAATAACAGCAGGATTTACACCAGCAGATAATAATATCGTTGCACTTGTCACCCCATATCCCATTCCCAAAGCACCGTCTACCATTTGTGCTAAAAACCCGGCAAGCACCATAATAGGAAATGCTTTGTCCAACGTTTTATACCATTTATAGGAGTCGCTTGCCATTTGTTGCAAGGGGAGGTAAGAAAAAATAAAATACCCGATAAGCATAAAAGCAAAAGCTAATAAAGAATAAGTAGCAATGCGGCGCCAACGGTTAGCATTGAAACTATTATCATTCTCAACTAAAGTCCTGGTAAGCTTATTCAGTTTTTTTACCTTGTATTCAAAATTTCCATTGAGTTTGCTTCTTACTTTATGCAGATTCTCGATTACATCATCCAACTCACCTGGCAATGCTTCATGTAAAACTTCTTTTATTCGTTTAGCAGCAGTTGGGGATTTGCCGTTAGTTGAAATTGCAATTTTCAAATTCCCTTTTTGTACAATGCTGCCGAGATAAAAATCACAGAGATCAGGAGTATCAGCAACATTTACCAAAATACTTTTTTCAGTTGCCTTTGCTTTTATTTC
>DATEOV010000523.1:0-6335 GCA_035273645.1 Flavobacterium sp.
TGCCGTCAGTTTTCTGTTCGAATGCTGTTTTGCAATACGCTTTATTCCTCCACCCAAATAGGCTTCGGCAATTTTATCGTTTAGTGTTTTTATCTTGTCTTGCATAATTTATTGAATTGGTAAGCGTACGATTTTTTGATCTTCAAAATACTGTTTCAATGCTACCAATGCAGCAATCTCGGCTTCCTGAGCCATTTGGTTTTTCAATATATCGGCAGTGTAATATTTCTTAACAAAATGTGTGTCGAATTTCCCTGAACGAAACGCTTCATGTTCAAAAACAAATTTTCCAAAAGGCAAAGTTGTTTGCACACCTTCCACCTGATAGCCTTCAATAGCTTTAATCATCAACTGAACAGCCTCTTCACGCGTTTGACCGTAAGTGATTAATTTGGCCAGCATCGGGTCGTAATAAATTGGAATGTCCATGCCTTGTTCAAAACCATTATCAACCCGAATTCCTTCACCAACAGGCAATTGATAAACATCCAAATGACCAACGCTCGGCAAGAAATCATTTAGCGGATCCTCAGCATAGACACGCAATTCCAGCGCATGCCCTTTTATTTTCAAATCTTCTTGTTGGATTGCCAATGCTTCTCCCCTTGCTACCCTTATTTGCAGTTCAACCAAATCAGTGCCCGTAATCAATTCCGTAACCGGATGTTCTACCTGCAAACGGGTATTCATTTCAAGGAAATAGAAATTATTGTTTTCGTCTAATAAAAACTCTACAGTTCCCGCTCCAAGGTAATCACATGATTTAGCAACTAGAACAGCTGCTTCACCCATTTTCTTGCGTAACTCCGGCGTTAAAACTGCCGAAGGGGCTTCTTCAACTACTTTTTGATGACGACGCTGAATACTGCATTCTCTTTCAAACAGATATAAAATATTCCCATGACTGTCTGCCATCACCTGAATTTCAATATGTCGTGGAGAAGCCACATATTTTTCTATAAAAACTGAGCCATCACCAAACGCAGCTACCGCTTCACTTATGGCGCGATTCATTTGAGATTCAAAATCAGCTTCGCTTTCTACCACACGCATTCCTTTTCCTCCACCTCCAGCCGAAGCCTTAATCAAGATAGGAAAACCAATTGTTGTTGCGGCTTGCTTCGCTTTTTCGATATCAGTAATCGCTTCATCAATACCGGGAACCATCGGAATATTGTATGCTTTAACGGCATCTTTGGCAGCCAGTTTACTTCCCATAATTTTAATGGCTTTCGACTTAGGGCCTATAAAAATGATGTTATTTTTCTCGGCTTCTTCAGCAAAATCAGCATTCTCACTCAAGAAACCATATCCTGGATGAATCGCATCTACGTTCAAAGATTTAGCAACTTCTATAATTTTATTTCCCAACAAATACGATTGGTTAGATGGAGATTCCCCAATCCAAACGGCTTCATCAGCAAATTTTACGTGCGGTGCATTTCTATCGGCTGTAGAATATACCGCGACGGTTTTAATGCCCATTTTTTGTGCGGTTTTCATCACCCTAATGGCAATTTCCCCTCTATTGGCAACTAATATTTTCTTCATATTTTAATAGATAAAAGAGGAAAGACCGCTTCGCTGCTAGAATCAAGATAAAACAGCTATGCCACTTTTCTTGCTTCTTGTCTCTTACTTCTTGTTTCTTAATTTTCTTTTCTTGTTTCTCGTCCTCTATTCAAACTCAATTAATAACTGCCCTTTATCTACCGCATCTCCCGTGCTCACCGAAATGGATTTTATCACACCATCACGAGGCGAAAGAAAACTGTTTTCCATTTTCATGGCGCCCAAAATGATTAGGTTATCATTTTCTTTCACGGTTTGTCCGACAACGACGCTAATTTCCAAAATTAATCCCGGCATAGGTGCCTTGATCGCGTTAATTTGTTTGGTTAGCCCAACTTCGAACCCCATTTCCTTAATCAAAATATCCAAAGGATTTGAAATTGCAACAGTATAATTTGTATTGTTTACCTTAACCGTATAGCTTTTTTGATTGAAATCCGAAGTGATGATTTCCGCTTTATAAGGTGTGTTTTGATGCAGTATATGAAATTCATTTACTCCCGTAGGTATTGCATCAAGTTGAGAAATACTTTCCTTTTCAAAATCAAACTGAAAAGTATCATTTACATTTACTTTGTAATTAGCACTCATTTGCATCTATTTATTTAGAGGCAAAAATAAGTAAAGAAAACGTTTTCGTAGCTTAAAATTAAAAATATTCGTTCTAATTAAATACTTCCAAAAATCCTGTCAAAAAAATAATTTGGGCGTGCCTCCAGTAGAAAATGGGCCTACTTTACTTTGTGCATATATGGCCCATTCTCTACTGGAGTCGGGCTTTCCGCGTTACTTCGGTAACTTGCTACTATCCCTCACGTAAATCTACTAGACATGAAAATTAAGTGGTAAAATGGGCTTTACTTTAAAAATAAAAGAATCCGTGCTAATCAGTTTCATCCGTATAATCCGTGGTCAATTAAAAGTATGCTACAACACCAACAATCCAAACTCTCTCAAAGTATTCACAGGTTTTGAATACCAAAACAACTCAAAATCTTCTAGCTGTAGTTCAAAATCGGTTTTTACTTCTTGGAAAGAATAAGTTTTACTATTCGAAACTGAGATTTTCTGAAGCATTTCTGCTAACCATTCACCTTCTATTTTATTGGTCTGAATAGTGAAGCTTTCTTTTTTGTCGTGAAAAGTTAGAGCCATCATTTCCCAAGAATTTCCTTTTTTGGATTTGGTAAATGTTTCAATTGATGGCTTTCCTCCTAGCCAAACGATTTTGGCGGTAGGTTTGATATTAAAACTGTTTTCTTCCTGAAGGGCATCAAAAATAAAATCGGTACCAATTTTTGTCTTCGGAATTTTGAAATCAAACCAATCCTGCAATTCATAGTCAAAGCAGATTCCGTGCATAAAGTTGAACAGCGATTTCTTCAGTCCGAAACTAAATTTATCGTGATCGATTCCAGTAGAATCAATAAAATTAATATCATTATTAGCAAAAGTTCCAATGGCTTCCGTTTCTTTTACGGCTCCAAATTGCTCTGGAAACATTCCCACCGGACTGTGTGCCGTCATTGCAAATTGATGCCAAAATCCCGATTGCAACACTCCCGCTTCAAACAATTGGCGCACCATTTCGAGGCTGTCAATCGTTTCTTGAATTGTTTGTGTTGGGTAACCGTACATCAAATACGCGTGTACCATAATGCCCGCTTCGGTAAAATTCCGAGTAACTTTAGCCACTTGTTCTACCGTTACACCTTTATCAATCAGTTTCAACAATCTATCCGAAGCCACTTCCAGACCTCCCGAAACCGCGATACATCCCGAAGCTTTAAGCAACAAGCACAAATCTTGGGTAAAACTTTTTTCGAATCGAATGTTTGTCCACCAAGTGACAGCCAATTTTCGACGAAGGATTTCGAGTGCCAAAGCGCGCATCAAAGCCGGTGGTGCGGCTTCATCGACATAATGGAAACCGTTTTCTCCAGTTTGAGCAATCATTTCTTCCATTCGATCGCATAACAAACTCGCCGCAACGGGTTCGTAAACTTTGATATAATCTAAAGAAATATCGCAAAATGTACATTTTCCCCAGTAACAACCGTGCGCCATCGTGAGCTTATTCCAGCGTCCGTCGCTCCACAAGCGGTGCATCGGATTCACAATTTCGATAACCGAAATATATTTATCCAAAAGTAAATCGGAATAATCGGGCGTTCCCACTTGGGATTGCTTGTAATCGTGTTGAATGGAATTATTTTTATAAATTACTTTTCCGTCTTCTAACAGAAACGTTCGCTTGTATGAATTGTGATTTGGATTTTCAATATTGGCAATTAATTCTTCAATTGGCGTTTCGCCATCATCCAAAGTTATATAATCAAAAAACTCAAAAACCCGTTCATCCGAAAGTGAACGCAATTCGGTATTCGGGAAACCGCCACCCATCGAAATCTTGATATTTGGATAATGTTTTTTCACCCATTGCGCAGATCGAAAAGCCGAATATAAATTCCCCGGAAACGGAACCGAAATCAAGAATAAAGTCGGCTGAATCGTTTCAATTCTTTCTTTCAAAATCGAAAGCAGAATTCCGTCAATATAAGTCGGTTTCTGTTGTAGAGCTTCATATAATTCATCGAAAGAATTGGCGCTTCGTCCCAGTCTTTCCGCATAACGGCTGAACCCAAAATTTTCATCTACACATTCCACTATAAAATCCGAAATATCTTCGAGATATAAAGTTGCCAAGTGTTTGGCTTTGTCCTGCGTTCCCATCGTTCCGAACGCCCAATCGAGTTCTTCCAATTGTGCAAATCTTGAAGCT
Source organism: Flavobacterium sp. (assembly GCA_035273645.1). Taxonomy (GTDB): domain Bacteria; phylum Bacteroidota; class Bacteroidia; order Flavobacteriales; family Flavobacteriaceae; genus Flavobacterium. The sequence goes on from DATEOV010000523.1 coordinate 4,355, forward strand.
TCAGGCAGGAAATCCTCCTGACATATTTGGAGTGCCAAAGTTGGATTTTTCCCCTGCAAAAACGCAATAACCGAATCGATGGTTTTGATATATTCGTCTTGTAAAGCTAGAATTCGTTTGCAATTGTCCGTTGTTGGTTGTTGGTTGTTGGATTGAAACAAATTCTTCAATCCTTCTTTCGAAAACAATTTCAAAATCACCTCAATCCCTAAATCCGCCTGAACCGATTCAATATTTTTAGTATTCAGAAACCCTTTGATATAAGCAGTCGCTGGATAAGGCGTATTCAGTTGAGTAAACGGGGGCGTGATAAGGAAAAGTTTGGTTTTCAAGAGTGAATTGTTTTATGCAAAAATAAGGGATATTTTTAGTTTCTCTCCATAAAAGCGAATTGTAACTTTCTAATTTATTGATTTATGGCAAAATTAGAATCAAATTAGATAGTTTGTAAAGATTTAAATACATTTACAAAATCACTAAAAATCGCATATAGTGAACTTAAAATTAATCTTCTTTATAGCATTAATCACAATTTCTTCATTTGCCCAAAACAAAAATAAAACCATTGGTTTTAAAGAGAATAAAGGCCAGATTATAGATCAAAAAGGCAAACCCAACGATGCTGTAAAATATCTTTTGAACTCTGGCGGATTGAATGTACAGCTGAAAAAGAATGGTTTTTCGTATGATGTTTATGAAGCAAAAAAGCATCCTATCAATCATTCTCAGAATGAAAAGAAAAAACCTTTGCCCTTTTCATCAAAAGACAATGATAAACTTCCTGATTATACTTTAGAATATCAATTTCACAGAATTGACATTGATTTCCTGAATTCAAATTCAAAGGTAGAATTGATTACCGAAGAGAAATCGCTGGACTTCGACAATTACTATAATATCCCCAACAAACCCGAAGGTGTCTTGATGGTACACCAATACAAACAAATAACCTATAAAAATATTTATCCCAACATTGACGTGGTTTTCTCGGTGCCTAAAGACACATTAAAAACCGTAGAATACAATTTTGTGGTTCATCCTAAAGGAAAAATATCAGATATTCAATTAAAATTTAGTGGAGCACAAACAGAATTGGTCGACAACAAAATCCGAATGAGTGTTCGTTTTGGCGAAATGGAAGAAACACTGCCTGCCAGTTGGACTGAAGACAGAGAACATAAAAAGGAGATTACTGTTGGATATAATAAAATAAAGAAAAATGTTTATGGGTTTGAAAGTACTGAAAATGTTTCTGACAAGACGGTCATTATTGATCCCGTGCCTACAAGGCTTTGGGGGACTTTTTATGGAGATCAAACTGGTTCAGCCCAAGTACTAAGTGCTCCAAGTATCAGCACAGACTCTTTTGGAAATGCATATGTGGCTGGAAGTACAAATGCTCAAAATTCATCTTATGCCACAACAGGGGCGCATCAAACGACACAATCTTCCTCATATTTAAATGGCATTATTGAAAAATTCAGTCCAAATGGAAATCGTTTATGGGGAACTTATTATGGCGGTCAAAATTATTGTGATATATCTGATATAAAAATAGATTTTCAGGATAATGTGATTGTAACGGGTACAACTCAAGATCCAACTGACATAAGTACAGTAGGATCATACAAGCAAACTTTAGGAGGTTATCAAGACGCTTTTTTGGCAAAATTTAATAGTTCTGGCGTTAGGTTATGGGCAACTTATTTTGGTGGCGAAGATCAGGATTTGGGTTTTGCAGTTGATGTAGACATTAGTAACAACATTTACTTGATTGGCCAGACCACTAGTACAACAGGAATTGCAATAAACAGCAAATTCCAAACACACCTAAATCTAGACCCAAATTTTTCTAATTCTATCGATGGATTTCTAACAAAATTTGGATCTGCAGGTAATTTAATTTGGAGTACTTATGTAGGAGGGGAAACTAGTGATATACTTAATGATATAGCAGTAAAAAATAATTTCTTGGTTATTG
>DATEOV010000524.1:0-6770 GCA_035273645.1 Flavobacterium sp.
TTTATTGGATAAGGAAATCGATATCAAAAGATTTACCAATAAACGTAAAGGAAAACCTTAATTAAATTTTAGTTGAGGGGTCATAAGAAACAAACATGTTGATATAAATGTTTCGAGACCATCTTAATACTATTGGGAACAATATAATTAATGTAGCAATGATAGCGATAAAGGATGTTTGTATGCTGGTCTTAAATATAAGATAGGATATAATAAAAGTAGCAATTCCAACTCCAACATTCAAACCATAACTAACATACATAGCTCCATAAAAGAAGGAAGGTTCAATTTGATATTTTAGGCCACAATGGCTACAATGTTCATTCATTTTGAGTACTGAACCTAAATGTAAAGGATTTTTGTCCACATACATACTTTCATTCATGCATTTTGGACAAGTTCCTGTTAAAATGCTATATAGTTTGGATCCTTTTTTTAACATTTGCAAAAAATTTAATTTTTCTATTTTTTAGAAAGACCAAAATTACTAATTCATAAAGGAATAAAATAATAATACATGCTTAATATACACAATTTATCGGTTTCGTTTGGTGGTTCTTATTTGTTTGAGGAAGTGACTTTTCGATTGGGTGCGGGCGACCGTGTGGGACTTGTTGGAAAGAACGGTGCAGGGAAATCGACAATGCTTAAAATACTAGCCAAAGACTTTGCTCCTGACTCTGGGGTGATTTCTCAAGAGAAGGAAATCCGAATGGGTTTCTTGCGTCAGGATATTGATTTTGAAGTTGGAAGAACGGTTTTGGAAGAGGCCTATGAAGCTTTTACTGAAATCAAAATTGTTGAAAAAAAGTTAGCTGAAATTAATCACCTTTTGGTTACTCGTACCGATTATGAAAGTGAAGAATACAGTAAAATTATCGAAGACCTTTCTGATTATACTCACCGTTTTGAATTATTGGGAGGGTATAATTATGTTGGAGATACTGAAAAGATTCTTTTGGGTCTAGGTTTCAAACGTGAAGTTTTTGACAACCAAACGGAAACTTTTTCAGGAGGTTGGAGAATGCGAATTGAATTGGCCAAATTGTTATTGCAATCGAATGATGTTTTGTTGCTGGATGAGCCTACGAATCACTTGGATATCGAAAGTATTATTTGGTTGGAAAGCTTTTTACGTAATTATCCCGGCGTTGTAGTTATTGTTTCGCATGATAAGATGTTTCTGGATAATGTGACCAATAGAACTATTGAAATTTCGCTTGGTAAAGCTTATGATTTCAACAAGCCATATTCTCAATATTTAGAATTGCGTCATGAAATTCGTGAAAAACAATTGGCTACCCAGAAAAATCAAGCGAAGAAAATTGAAGAAACGGAAAAGCTGATTGAAAAGTTTAGAGCCAAAGCTTCTAAAGCTTCGATGGCACAATCTTTAATTAAAAAGCTTGATAAAGTAGAACGTATTGAAGTTGATGAGGATGATAATTCGGTTATGAATATTTCTTTTCCTGTTTCAAAAGAGCCGGGAAGAGTAGTTATTGAAGCTGAAAATGTGACCAAAAGCTATGGTGATAAAACCATTCTTAAGGATATTAGTTTATTAGTGGAGCGTGGTAGCAAAATTGCTTTTGTTGGTCAAAATGGTCAAGGGAAATCGACATTCATTAAAGCGATAGTTGATGAATTTGAATACCAAGGTTCGATCAAATTAGGTCATAATGTACAGTTGGGTTATTTTGCCCAGAACCAAGCCGAATATCTTGATGGTGAAATTACCTTGTTGCAAACTATGGAAGATGCAGCGATGGATACGAATAGAATGAAAGTGCGCGATATGCTGGGTTCTTTCTTGTTTCGAGGAGATGATGTAGAGAAAAAGGTAAAAGTGCTTTCTGGAGGTGAAAGAAACCGTTTGGCACTTTGTAAATTATTGTTGCAACCCATTAATGTGTTGTTGATGGATGAGCCTACAAATCACCTGGATATAAAATCAAAGAACGTTTTGAAAGCAGCTTTGCAAAAATTTGGAGGAACTTTGTTATTAGTTTCTCACGATAGAGATTTCTTGCAGGGGATGTCCAATATCGTTTATGAATTTAAAGACCAACGAATCAGAGAATATTTAGGGGATATTAATTATTTCTTGGAAGAACGTAATATGGAAAATATGCGTGAAGTTGAGAAAAAAGATGCTTTGAAAGCCACCGTAGCAAAAGAAAGCAACAAAGCTTCCTATGAAGATCAGAAAAAAGGCAAAGCTTTACAAAACAAGTTAAGTAAAGTAGAAAGCCAAATTAAACAACTGGAAAAAGACATTCAGCATGACGATAAATTGTTGGCTTCCAATTATGATAAGCATATTGAAGACGCTTCTTTTTTTATAGCTTATAATAAAAAGAAAGCGGAGTTGGATAAATTACTTTTGGACTGGGAAGTTGTTCAAGAAGAAATTGATAATTTGCAATAAAGTGAAGCTCCATTTTGGAGCTTTTTTTATAGGTAATTTTAAATGACTTCAATTCTTTTTGAATGCTCAATGGCTTCTTCACTGTTTTTAAAATAGCAAATTTCTACATTTAAATCCTTTAGGTTGTTCAAAACGGATGTTACTTTCTTTGATTTGGAACTTCCAGTTTGTCTGATATAAACAGCCTTTACGTTTACGGGGAAAATTTTGCAAATATTTTCATATAAATAAGGGTCGTCCTGTGAGTCATCACCCAATAAGACATATTTTAAATTGGGGTAAAATTCCAGTATATGTTTTATTTTTTCAAATTTATGGTTGTGCCCACCTCTTCCGGTAAAGACAAAATCTTTTAAATTAGTCTTGATGTCTTTTAATAATAAAACCGCTCTAGGTAATCTATGAATTTCGGTAAAGCGAATTATAAAAGTGTATAAATTCCATTCGCTACTTGATACATAAAAGAAGGCATTTTGTTCGTTTTTATTATTTCTGCCTGCGGAGCTTAAGGCTTGATAATGGGAAACAACGTTCTGATAAATTTCCCTTTTATTTACATTTCTAAACAATAAAACGTAGAGTTTTTTTAAAGGATTTGCTGTGTGCGAAACTATAAAAGTGTCGTCAATATCTGATATAATCCCAAGACTACCTTGATTGGGACGAATATAACTTCCTTTTTCAACTATGTTTTCGTTATTGTGGATGATACTTACTTCATAATCTATCCAGCCAAAACCAACAGTTGAATCTACAGGGATGCAAAATTTAAAATAACCATCATCTAGTGTTTTAGTATGGATAGTTGAATTTTTATACTTTAAATAAACATCAGTATTTGCTTTTGTTTTTGCTTGAAATAAATTAATTATTGCATTGGCATTTTTGAAATTATTTTTTTTAAAATCATAATCCTTGACTTTATTGGAATTAAAAACGTGACCCATGACGATGAGTTCCTGTTCATTGGCATATCCACGATATAGCTTTAAATAAGGCTTCATTTGATATGATTAATTTTATTTTCTACCTAAATTTATTGTTTTTTATTAACATACTATCCAAAATTATGAAAAAGAGTATCATCATGGTAGTAAATCCAATATCGGGAGATGTTGATAAAGCTCAATTTGTAGAAACGGCCAGTTTTTTTGCAGAAAAAGAAAATTTGGAACTTATTTTATACGAGACTTCCGGGGAAGGTGATGTAGTTATAATTAGTGAATTATATAAAAAATATCAACCTGAAAGAATTTTAGTTGCAGGTGGTGATGGAACAATAAAAATGGTTGCAGAGGCCATAGAAAATCATGATGTAATTATTGGGATTTTACCAGCAGGTTCCGCAAATGGATTGTCAGTTGATTTGAATTTACCGTTAACGCTTGAAGAAAATCTCCAGATCGCTTTTTATGGCAATTATATTGAGATGGATATGATTTCTATCAATGGAAAAAAAAGTTTGCATCTGAGTGATATTGGGCTAAATGCAGATCTCGTTAAAAATTATGAAAATAGCGAAACGCGTGGAATGTGGGGATATGCCATACAAGCGTATACTACTTTGGTAGATTTGCAGGATCCTTTTGAAGCAACAATCACCGCCAATAATCAAACTATTACATGTGTGGCTATAATGATTGTTATTGCCAATTCTCAAAAGTATGGAACGGGAGTAATAATTAACCCTGATGGGGTAATGAACGATGGCAAATTTGAATTAGTAATTTTAAAAAATTTGGACTTGTTTGTTTTTGGGCAAATTATCACAGGCAATATGCCGATTGAATCAGATGATATTGAAATAATTTCAACAGACAAAGCCACTATAAAAACTAATATTCCCGTAAATTTTCAAATTGATGGTGAGTATTGTGGCGCCGAAAGTAATTTAGAAATTTCTATTTTGCATAAACAATTAAAGGTTGCAGTTGCATAATTTTTGAATTATTTAAAAGGATTTCTTTCCTGCCATACGATTTCGGGTTCCAATTTTGGAAATATTTTAGGAACATGTTTGTTTATGCTTGAATTACTGTGTTCCATAAAACCAAACATTTCCATTGGCTTTGCCCCAACTGAACTCTTAATTTCTAAAGCTGTTCTTGAAAAAATAATTTCTTTGTACCCTTTATTTATAGAATACGCAATCATATCATAGAGCATGTTCAAATACAGCATTTTTTCTCTTTGAACAGTATCGTCATAGCCCAAAAAATAAGTATCTATCGTGTTACCATTTTTGATTAATGTGTTGAATCCGATAAGTTTGTTGTCTAAAAAATAACCATAGAATAAGAAATTGTCTTTTAAAGTTTCCTTGAAAATTCTAAAATGATTCTTGGTTAGAAAAAAAGTATTGAAAGGTGCATTTTGGGCAACATGGTGGTATAAGTCATAAATAGTTTCTTCATACCTAATTATGTCTTCCAGATGTAATTTTCTTTTTTCAATTCCTTCTGCTTTTTTTCGCGCTCGTTTATACTGATCACGATACTTTTTTATCAAGGAGTCTATGTAATCCTGCTCAGAATGCCATTCATCTCGGATGGCAAAGGTCATGTTGGGTTGAATACAGTATTTATAGTTTTTTTTAAAGACATCCGACTTGAAGTTTTCTACATCTTTTTGAGTGTAATCTTTAAACGTGGTGATGTGCACTTTTTTACCCATCGATTTCAGTTTCAATTTCAAATCGTCAGTCGCTTTTTTTAAGGCTTTAATACCTTCTATAGACGATATGGAATCCGAAAAAACAAATGAGTTTTGTCCTGTGAGCATGTTATTACCTATGAGCAAAACATGCGAAGCAAAATTTTTTAAAATAAATTTACGGACACTAGCCTTAACACATCGATCCCTATCTCCAAAAGATTCCAATTTATTTAAATCCAAAAATTGAGAGATCGCTATACCTACTAAGTTTTGGTTCTTAAAAAGACCAATATAATGACAAATCATATTGTTGGGGGCCGACTTTTCTAAAATTTCAAAATATTCTTTTGACAAAAAAATATTTTTAGAACCTAGATCATTCCAGTTTTCTGGAAGTTGGGCATTGGTCTCGTAAATTTTATATGAAAGTATTGTTTTCAAATTGGGTAAGTATATTTTTTCAAATTTAACCAATTTATATGAAATTTGTTATTAAGTTTCTAAGTTGGATTTGGAGCAGAAACATTTGGAATTTTTTTCAAGATTGTCCCGCTATCCGTTGCAATCTCTCTCGTTGAAAAAACGAGAGAGGATTTTAACTTCTATCGGGGCTAAAGGGAAACATTTTCGCTATTTTGGTATTACCTAAAAAAAGAAAACAGTAATAATCGAACTCCGATTTGAATTTTATGAATTCTGTAATTATTCTTTTTCAAAATCTTAGAATCTTAGATACTTTGAATCTCAGTATCTTTTCTCTAACTTTATAGAAAAGAAATGATTATGCAAACATATACTGAAGAATCAGCAAGCCCCTTTTTAGAAAATTTAAATGAATGGTATTTTAAGCAAAATGCTATTGAAAAGGATTTTAAATTTAAGAACTTCACACAGGCACTTGGTTTTATTGTGCAGGTTGGTGTATTGGCTGAAAGGATGAATCATCATCCCGAGCTTTTTAATGTTTATAATAAAGTGAATATCCGTTTGAATACACACGATTCGGGAGGAGTGACCACAAAAGATTTTGAATTAGCAACCCAAATCGAAGGTTTGTTCTAATAAAAAAAGCCTTATTTCTAAATAATATAGAAATAAGGCTTACTTATTTTTAGTTTTGGTTTACATCCATCCACAAACTATAGATCCTACAATAGTCAACGTAACAATCCAATATCCAGCATGGATCCAAATATATTTCCAAGATTTCCTTTCGAATAAACCGTTTATTGCAATCATCGGAAAAGCAAAAAACAAACCAGAAATGAATCCATGTAAAGCGCCATGTTTGAATGTTCTAAAAGCAGTACCGTAATCAGCCATGAAAGCTTTGAATGATGGAAGCGCTTCGTTAATTTTCAAATCACCGCCAATCATCCCAATTGCACCGCTTTGGTGAATAGATAATGACATTTCAGTAATAACAATTAAAAGTGAGAAAAAATAGGTCAGTCCAAAAATCTTCAACATATTTCCTTTTTGCAGTTCCTCTTGAGTGAGGCCTGTTTCCTTCATCCATACAGTACCAAACACTTTGGGATTGTACCAAACAAATCCAACTACTAATGTTGCTAATGCACTTACAAAAATTGCAATCCAATTCATTTCCATAATTTTAGGTTTTAAGGTTATACATCAAATGTAATTATTTTTTTGATATGTATTTCAGGTCTTTAAAAATCAAATT
>DATEOV010000525.1:0-8974 GCA_035273645.1 Flavobacterium sp.
CTTCTGCCCAAAACTGTTTCTTTGCTTTAGAAAAAAAGAACCAAGCCAAACATTTTTTAGTAATAATAGTAAAAAAAAACAAAAGAGGCTGTTTCACGAGTTGTGAGACAGCCTCTTCTTTTTAATTCCCTGCGAAAGGTGTTCCAAAAATCCCCACAGCCAATTCAATCCAAGTGAGTATTAGTATGGCTAAAATGATTGTACAAATAGCGATTATATAGTTGGTTTTCTTTACATTTCTCATCACTAACTCACATCCTAAACCTGTACTCATTAACAGAACACCGGCAATTGCAAAATCGGATAAAGTCCAGTTCACTTCATTTGTGAATTGCATTGATACAAACGGTATCAGTAAGATAAATGTAACTGCAAACAAAATTGCAATTAACCTTTTGTTATTTATAGCCATAATTGTTTAGATTTAAAATTACAGTTCAAAAATAGTAAAAGTACTTTGTATTTCAAAGTAAAAATATTGAAAATTTTTATGGAACTGGAAAAAATAATACGAATCGTTGAAACAAAAGTTGATTTTACAGAAAATGGAGAGGAGTCTTTTGAGGAAGAAAATAACGAGTCGACAGAAGTAGTTGAAGTAAAGCCGGTAACCTAAGTCGAACAAATAAAAGTAATGACAAAAATAGCTATGCCAAGTAGGAAGCTGAAAATTCAAATTCCGAATGAATTATTGTTCGAATTAGAGAAAATGCAGATCAATTTTAAATTAAATTGATTTTTAAAAGTTAAATTTTTAGGTGTATTTCGTGTTTTTTAGTTAAAATTATGCATGCATAGTAAAAATAATACTCAAGTATTAAAAATAGTGTTAATTAGGTGTTGAGGTGCTTAAAGTGATTTTAAAGAATAGTTAAAATTATTTTAAGTTTGCGCAAATTAATTAACAAAAAATCATGAAAAAGAGTTTATTATTATTCGGATTATTAGTCTCTACAATGACTATGGTAGGACAAACCACAAGTACTGCAGACAGTAAGCCAGAAACTTGGTATTTTAAATTAGGAGGTTCTTATTTTATGGAAACTGTTGCTACAGAATTTCCTGTTGTTGCTGGACAATTACCAAATAAAGATATTTATGTAAATGGTGTTTTAAGTTCAAGAGAAACTATAACCGGATCTTTTGGAGAAGGTTTTCGTTCAGGTATAACTGCAGGGTATCGTTTTTCACCTCGTGTAGGAGTTGAAATGGGTGTGAATTATTTTAAAAGCAATAGTAAAACTATGGTTGAAACTGTTGGTAGATATATTCAAGTTAATCCTTTTATCATATCTGTTACAGGTAAGGCTGAAGGAAAAATCACTGCTTTTGATTTGGCGCCTGCGCTTGTATTGTTTCTTGGAGAAGCAAAAGGATTTGAACCTTATACGAAAGTAGGGGTTATTATTCCAGTTCATGGAGATTTGACAATTGAAACTACTAGGGCTTATACAACTCCAGCAGGAGTAACTAACGCTTATACAAAAGAAGAGGTATTACCAAATCCAACGATGGGATTTATGGCTGCTTTAGGAACATCTTATAAATTAGCTAAAAATATTTCTATTTTTGCTGAATTAGAATACCGTAATTTTACTGTTAGTGGTAATACAAAAGAAACTGTGGAGTATACTGAAAATGGTGTAGATAAATTAAACACTCCTACATCTTTTAGAGATGGATCTTATTCAGTAAATCACACAAATTATGTTGAGCAAATTAATACGACTTCTAATAGTAAAGTAACAAATGCAGCTGGTTTTGATAAAGATAGAGCTACTGATGATATTAGTTCTTATGTTGGAATTAGCGGATTAGGAATGACTCTTGGATTGAAATACAGTCTATAATCAAGAACAATTGAAATAGAATGAAGACCTTCTGAAAAGAGGGTCTTTTTTTATTAACTAAAAATGTTCTTGAAATTCTTGAAGCCCTAGCCCAGATGGGAACGGTATCCTGTTGTCCCGGTGTTCGGGACAATAGATATAGTGTACAGCTGGAAATAGCTCCTAATCAATTGGAAATAACTATTAGCAATACATTTATAATGAAAACTAATTTGAGAATGGCATTTGGTTGGTTTTTAATTTCTAAATTTGTACCCTAGTTAAAACAAATAAGCATTTAAACATAAAATAAAAAATAGTATGGCATTAGCAATAACAGATGCTACTTTTGAAGAAGTAGTTTTGAAATCGACACAACCTGTAATGGTAGATTTTTGGGCAGCATGGTGTGGGCCTTGTAGAATGGTTGGACCAATCATTGACGAACTTAGCAACGAGTACGAAGGTAAAGTAGTTGTAGGTAAAGTTGATGTAGATGCAAACCAAGAATTTGCTGCAAAATACGGTGTTAGAAACATTCCAACAGTATTAGTTTTCCACAACGGAGAAGTAGTTGGGAAACAAGTAGGAGTGGCTCCAAAACAAACGTATGCAGATAGTTTAGACGCATTGTTGTAACTGGTAACGGTTATAAGTTTATATAAAAAGGTTTGGCGAAAGTCAAGCCTTTTTTGTTTTTAAACATTTTGTTGCGTTAAAATTTTTACCATTAAGACATTAAGTAAGTTAAGCTTAATGGCGCTTAATTTCTTAATGGTTAAAAGAAAACGAACCTTTTAATGGTTTGCTTTCAAATTGTCGATGACACAATGTAGTGTGTTCAAAGTTTTTTATACATTTGGAATATGAAGATCGAATCGCAAATAGAAAAAATATCTAGTTTTCAGCATTTGGAATTGTTGGCCAATCAAGTGGTGGAAGGTTTTATTTCGGGAATGCATAAAAGTCCGTTTCATGGGTTTTCGGCTGAATTTGCCGAACATAAAGTATATAATGTAGGCGAGAGTACCAAGCACATCGATTGGAAGTTGTTTGCCAAAACCGATCGATTATACACCAAGTGTTTTGAGGAAGAGACTAACCTGAGATGTCATATTATCATTGATAATTCTTCGTCGATGCATTATCCTAAATTGAAGGACGATCAGTTGTTTTATGAAAGCAAAATAGGTTTTTCGGTATTGGCATCGGCAGTTTTGATGAACTTGCTGAAAAAGCAGCGTGATGCGGTGGGATTAAGTGTGTTTTCGGACAGTTATGAGTATTATGCACCCGAGAAAGGAAGCGATCGTCATCACAGAATGATTTTGAACAAGCTCGAGGAGCTTTTGGATAACTCAAAAGAGAAGAAGCAGACAGATACTATTACTTATTTGCATCAGATAGCCGAGAAAATTCATCGTCGTTCGATGATTATTTTGTTTACCGATATGTTTCAGTCGGATAACGAAGAAGCGCTTTTTAATGCTTTGCAACATTTGAAACACGACAAGCATAAAGTGGTTTTATTTCATGTGGTGGACAACGAAACGGAGCTTAAATTTGATTTTGACAATGCGCCTAGGAAGTTTATCGATGTAGAAACAGGAGACGAGGTAGTTATTTTTGCCGATAATGTGAAGGAGGAATACGAAAAACAAGTGGGTGATTACTTTAAAAAGTTGGCTTTGACCTGTGCTCAAAACAAAATAAAGTACATTCCTGTGGGGGTTGGAGAAAGTTTTGAAAAAATTTTAACGACCTACCTGATTGAAAAACAAAAGTTTGGGTAGAGCAGATGAAATTTTTTTGAAATTCTCTAATAAAAGGCTTGTGTAAATGAAAATCTATTGTATCTTTGCCACCGCAATAAAGCAGAGGTTTGGTAGTTCAGTTGGTTAGAATACATGCCTGTCACGCATGGGGTCGCGGGTTCGAGTCCCGTCCAGACCGCAATATTGGGGAAAGCCTTTCGTAACAGAAAGGCTTTTTTGCCCAAATACGGTATCTAAAGCTAGTTGTGTTGTTTCTCGTCCTATATGACGAGACCGGTTTGTAGTTAGACCAATGAAAAGCTTTCCACTTTGTGGATGGCTTTTTTGATTTTTAGGGAGTTACATTTTTTTTGATTCTTGTGTTATAAAATAGTTGCGTAAACGAAAATCTATTGTATATTTGCACTCGCAATAAAACAAGGTTTGGTAGTTCAGTTGGTTAGAATACATGCCTGTCACGCATGGGGTCGCGGGTTCGAGTCCCGTCCAGACCGCAACATATTGTTTAAAGCCTTTCTTAACGGAAAGGCTTTTTTTATGGATACAATTAAAGAGTTAGTTTATGTTTTACGTTTATATTATTTATTCGAAAGATTTTGATGTGTACTATAAAGGATTTAGTGAAAATGTTGCCCAAAGATTGTTGTATCATAATGAAAATAGAAGTAAGTATACTTCCAATAAAGGGATTTGGGAATTAGTATATTCAAAAGCATTTGAAACAAAGAAAGAAGCTTTAATTGAAGAATTACGATTAAAAAAGCTTAATAGAAAATCAATAGAATCTTTGATTCAAAATCAATAGTACTGTTGAATATTAGTGTTGGTTAGAATACATGCCTACGGGTTCGAGTCCTCTCGTTCCAAAAACGAGACAACATATTGTTTAAAGCCTTTCTTAACGGAGAGGCTTTTTTTATGCTGTGAAATTTAGTTTTATTTGTTAACTCTGTTTCTTTCCTCTTCAGATCCTGTTTGGCGTTCTCGTGATGATTTTAATTTACTGTTTCCAAAACTGTTTGAATAAGTAAGAGTATAAGTTCTGTTACTAAAGTCGAATTTGTTATGGGTTTTTATATTTTGATCTGGCAAATCTGTTCCTCCCGAATATTTATTGGAATCAAAGAGATCATTTATCGAAAACTTTAAGGCACCCCATTTATCACTAAATTTCTTCTGAAATCCTATGTCAACTCCAGCTACAGCATCATATTTTGCTGTGCCAAAAAGGCTCGGGCCATAATAATAGATGGTTGTTTCGTTTGAAATTGTTTTTGTTATTTTGAAGGATTGCGTTGTATTTGCCTGAAAATTGCCTAATGCTAAGCTAACGGTTTCGTCATTATATAATCCCTTAATTTTTTGGTTGATGTAGATTAAGTTATTTTGCATTTTCCACCAAGGATTAACTTTTATAGGCAGTCCTAAGGTAATGGATAGTGATTTTGTGTAATCTAAATTGGTTGGTGTATATACTAGCCTGCCTGTTTCTTCATCTATATGTTCTTGAAATGATGCAATTGAAGATTGTTCATCGGTATATTGAAAAGAAAGTAGTATTGATTTGTAGTTAATGTCATATTTGAATGAGTTTGAAATCGCGGGTTGCAAAGCCGAATTACCCGAAATAAAAGTAGTTGGATTTATAAAAATCACAAATGGAGCTAAATCATTAAAAGTTGGTCTGGTTATTCTTTTCGAATACGATAAATTCATATTGAGGTCATCATTGAATTTTCGGCTTAAAAAAATGCTCGGAAAAAAAATCCCATATTGTTTGTCTACAACTTTCCCCTCAGTTTCAGTATCCAATTGAGAATCGGTGTATTCATAGCGCAACCCTAATTTTAAGCTTAGTTTGTCATTTATGGTATACTCAAGAGCGGAATAGGCGGCTGCAATTTTTTCGTCCAAATTACTTTTGTTTGTCAATGTTGGGTCGGGTATCCAATTCTCTCCTTGAAGATTATCAACGTTTACACTGTTGACAAAATTGGAAGAAGACCCTTTTATGCCGGCATCAAATTTTATTTTTTTATTGAATTTATCACTGTAATCCAAACTGCCAACCCAGGTCGTTATTGGGGTTATTTTGCCGCTACGGACTTTTTCAACGTATAATAAAACTTTGTTTTCGTCAAAATAAGAATTGTCATAGGTGTTGGGATTATTGTCTTTATAGTACAAATAATCGATATTGAAACTTAAATAATGATCATCTGCGAAATTATGTTTTAGGTTGTAGTTGGCGCCAAAATGTTTCCATTGATTTAGTTCTTCATTTAAAGTTTCGGTGAAAGCGGTAGGTAAACCGTTTGTGGTATCAAAGCTATCATTATAGGCATCCATTGTCCATTTTGTATTGTAACCATTCAAAAGAATTCCGGTTACTGTTTTTTCAGACAATTGGTAATCCAATCCTATTCTGCCATTGTGGTTTTGTCTGGTCGGAAACCTATTGGAAGTTACGGTGGTTCCCAATGTATCATTGTCTTTTGTGTAAGCGCGGCTATTGTAAATTAGTTCTGTATGCTGGTCGAATAAATAGGAGTAACTTCCAAAAACATTGATTTTATCTTTTCTGAAATTAAAAGAAATATTATCGGTACCTGAAGGGCGTTTTCCATAACCTGCAGCTATAGAATAATTTCCGTTTAGGCCGGTATCTGTACTCTTTTTGAGAACAATGTTTATAAATCCAGCATTACCTTCTGCATCAAAATCGGAAGGAGGGGTTGTTATTATTTCGATCGACTTTATATTATCTGCACTTATACCTTCCAAAAATTGTACAAGTCCGGATTCTGGGACATAGTTTTTTCTTCCGTCGATCATTACAACCACTCCGTTTTTACCAACAACTGAAATACTGTTGTTTTGTTTGTTGACAGTAATACCAGGTGAGCGTTCTAAGATGTCCAAAGCCGAACCCCCAGCTGAGATAATGCTGTTTTCGACATTGATGACCATGCGATCTACTTTCTGGGTGTACAACTGTTTGGTAGCACGAACCACGACTTCTTTTAGTTCGACTTCACTTGATAGTGAAATGGTTTTTGCTTTGTAATTGGTATTTACATCAAATGGTTCAGAATACTGAGAATCAAAGCTAACCATGCTCACCATTAATAAATAATTTCCTTTTGGAATTTGGGAGAATTTATAACTTCCATTTGCATCGGTCATAACTCCTTTTACCAAAGTAGAATCTGATGGTTTCAGTAATAAAACATTTGCTGAGGGAAGGCCTTTTTCTTTATCTAAAACTAAACCTTCGATAGCGTAATACGATTGACAAAAAAGAGCTTGTGAGGATAAAAAGACGAATATTAAAAAGCTAAGTTTTTGCATATCAGTGAATTATTAAATCCATCTAAATTACAAAACAAACATACTGCATTTTATATTTATCGTTTAACTGCTTATTTTTAATGGTTTATGGTAAACAAGAATATTTTTATAAGAAAAAGGATTGTCCTTTTTATACAACAAAAATCTAGTTTTAAAACAAAGCAGCACTATTCTGCCATACAATCCAAAGAAACAATCCCAGATACATCATGCACACTACAAACTTCATAAAAGAGGATGCCAAGAAGCCCAGCAAAGAACCAGTGGCTGCTTTCAAAGCACGTTGATGGTCTTTGTAATCATAAATGAGCTCGCCAACAAAAGCACCAACAAACGGGCCAATAATAAAACCCAACGGAATTGGCGCAAAAATCCCAACAATCAAACCGATATTGGTGCCCCAAATGCCATACGAACTTCCGCCAAATTTTTTGGTTCCCTTGGCAGGAATGATATAATCCAAAACCGTTAGTACAATAGTAATCAATAAGGAAATCCCTAGGATCCAATAATTGGCAGGAACGGCAGTAGTAAAGTACAGTAATACGATTCCAACCCAGCTGATGCTTGGCCCAGGTAAAACAGGTAGAAAACTCCCAAAAACACCCGCGATAACGCAAACAAAACCCAATAACAAAAGCAGGATATCCATAAAAATATTTTTAGTAATTTTGATGCCGAAAATGCAACACTCATTTTGTATACGAATATGGGAAAAATAATTGTATTTTTATAACATATTAGTCCCATTCAAATAACAAACATTGAAGCAGTTTTCCCTTTTTTTAGTCTTTATACTTTTTAATTCCTGTCAATATTTTGACAAGCAGATTCCCTCCGAAAAGGAATTGTTGCAAAAGGAATTGAAATCCATCAATTGGAAAGAGGTAGACGAATACCCATCGGTTGTGGATTGTGATAAAATTGAAGACAAAAAACAACGCCAACAATGCTTTTTTGAGGTTTTAACGCAGTTAATACAGGAGAAATTGTGCAACGACACACTGGCAATGCTTTATCCGGAGCTGGATACCATCGAGGTAAAAGTGACGGTTTTTCCTAATGCAACAATGAAATTCGAACCACAATTTCCAAAAGATTCAGTGGCTTATGATACCGTAAAAATTGACAGTATCCTCAAAGCCCGTTTGGTGGACTTCCCAAAAATCAATCCAGCAATCAAGCGAGGATTACCCGTAAAAACCCAGTTTATCCTTCCCGTAATCTTAAAAGTAGAGTAGATTAGATTTTAGATTGCAGAAGGCAGAATTCAGATTTCACAGTAAATTTTCAATACAAAATTTTCATCGTGAGCTTAATCGAAAGGAGAAGCTATTTCCAGCTATTCGTTGCAATCTTTATGTTTTTAAAGAAAAAACATAAAGGATTTTCACTTCTATCTGGGCTAGGGCATTTCGTTTTCATGACAAGATTTCAACGCAGTATTGTCATCTCGACGGAGGAGAGATCTTCGAAAGTAGCTCGACAATTTTATTAAAGTCACACATTATCTTTTGCTTTATTAATTTGATTGAGGAATAGTATTGTGGAGTTTCCTCGTTCCTCGGAATGACAATATGGAGTGGAAACTTTACGGTGAAATCTGCAATCTAAAACCTCCTCCCTTTCCATTCGTATTTTCCGAACAAGCAATACAAAACCACAGCGGTACTGAAAAACGGGTACCACAGACTGCTTAAAAACAAATAGTGTATTTTGTGTTTTGTCAAGAATTTATTTGTTTGCTGAATCAGCACAGTGTCAATTCCGAACTTGATAAGGAAATACAACCCAACGAAAAAATAAGGAAGCATACCCAAAAAAGTCAGCACAAAACAATACACCAGACCAAAATTCATAATAAAGACAAGTAGTCCCAACCTTTTCCCAAAGATACTTTGATAGGAAGTAGTTTTGGAAGCCCAACGAACGCGTTGGTAAAACAACGATTTCCAATCATTCACTGGTTTTGTGGTTACAATAGTATTCTTCGATTTTAAATACGCTACTTTTTCTGGG
>DATEOV010000526.1:0-10790 GCA_035273645.1 Flavobacterium sp.
TAAAAAAGTGAAATGGGATTTTTTTTGGAAAGCATTGAAAGTAAAAAAAAGTTTTGAAGTTATTGCCTAATTATAGGATTACGAAAACGTTAAACCTATGAAAAACAACCAAATTAGTTTCTTAAAAACTAGTTCTTTAATAAATATAATTACTTTTAAAATTCATTAATAATTAGTCAATTATTAAAAAATCTAAGTTTTAAATATAAATTATAAAAAAATGAGATTAAAAATTGCACTACTGATAATCTTCAGTTTTCTGGCTTTTGGGGTTAGAAGTCAAAACACCAATCCTGAAATAGATAAGAAAGTGGCCGAATTACTTTCTAAAATGACTACCGAAGAAAAAATTGGTCAAATGACACAAATTACCATTACTTCTTTGGAGGCTAAAGGAAAACCCGGAGAATTTGATATGGCAAAATTAAATGAGGCTCTTCAAAAATATCATGTTGGTTCTTTTTTGAATGTACCAAATCCAGGGGCCCCAACTATAAAAAAGTGGAATGAAGTGATTACTGCAATAAGTAATGAAGCTAATAAATCAAGACTGAAAATCCCTGTATTGTATGGCATAGATGCTATTCATGGTTCAAGTTATACGGCTGGAGCAACATTGTTTCCACAGCAAATAGGAATGGCAGCAACATTCAATATTGATCTTGTAAAAAAAGGTGCTGAAATATCGGCTTACGAAACTAGAGCTTCTTCTATTCCTTGGGTTTTCTCACCGGATTTGGATTTGCCTAGAAATCCAGCTTGGTCAAGAATGTGGGAGTCTTTTGGAGAAGATGTATATTTATCAAGTCGCATGGGCGAAGCGATGATAAAAGGTTTTGAAGGGAATGATGTAGGTTCAAAATATAATGTGGCTTCCTGTATGAAACATTATATAGGATATGGTAGTACAACAACTGGAAAAGATAGAACGCCAAGTATTATTCCTGAGCGAGTATTGAGACAATTTGACCTGACCATTTACCAAGCTGCTATTAAAGCGGGTGCCAAAAGTGTAATGGTAAGTTCGGGTGAAATTAATGGAACTCCTGTTCACGCCAGCAAATACTTAATTACTGATGTCTTGAAAAAAGAATTGGGTTTTCAAGGAGTTGTGGTTACAGATTGGAAAGATATTATTTATCTCTATACTAGACATAAAGTAGCCGAAAATAATCGTGAAGCGGTGAAATTATCTGTATTAGCAGGAATTGATATGAGTATGGTTCCAGAAGACTATACTTTTTATATTGATTTGTTAGATTTAGTGAACAAAGGAGAAGTGCCAATGTCAAGGATTGACGATGCGGTAACCAGAATTTTGAAAATGAAATTTGAATTGAATTTATTTCAAACTGTAGTTGCCAATTTGAAGGATTATCCAAAGTTTGGTTCTCAAGAATTTGCTGATGCTGCATACAATACCGCAGCCGAATCAATCACTTTGTTAAAAAACAACAATACTGTATTGCCTTTAAATAAAAGCGAAAAAGTATTGCTAACCGGACCAACAGCTAATAGCATGAAATATTTGAATGGAGGTTGGTCTTACAACTGGCAAGGAGAAAATTCAGATACTTATGCAGCAGATAAAATGACTATTCTTGAAGCATTACAAAATAAAATTGGTAAAGAAAATGTGTTGTATACACCTGGAGCCGATTTAGCGAACTTTGATGATGCTGAAATTGCAAAAGCAGTTGAAATGGCCAAAGGTGCGTCTAAAATTATTTTATGTCTTGGTGAGAAAAATTACACTGAAACACCAGGAGACATTAGCAATTTATACATTACAGCTCCACAATCTAAATTGGCATTAGCTTTATCTAAATTAAACATACCAATTATTTTGGTTTTGAATGAAGGAAGACCAAGATTGATAAGTGATTTTGAAGATAATATGGATGCTGTTGTACAATGTTATTTGCCAGGAAATGAAGGAGCAAGAGCATTAGCAGATATCTTGTATGGAGATGTAAATCCTAGTGGAAGATTGCCTTATAATTATCCTAGATATCCTAATTCATTAGAAAAATATAATCGCAAATACACCGAAAGTTTAGGAGATGACGAGCAAAATAATGATGCCAAATATGAAAAAAGCTATTCACCTCAATTCGAATTTGGAACAGGTTTGTCATATACAACTTTTACATATTCGAACCTTAAAATTGATAAAGCCGAAATTAATCATTCGGATGATGTAAAGGTTACAGTTGATGTAAAAAATACTGGAAAAGTAAGTGGAAAAGTGTCTGTTTTGCTTTATCTGTCAGATAAAGTGGCAAGTATAACTCCAGAGGTTAAAGCGTTGAAACGATTTGAGAAAATTAATCTTGCCTCAGGCGAAAGTAAAACAGTAAGTTTTACCTTGAATCAAAAAGACCTTCAATTTGTAAACAATGATTTGAAATGGATTTCTGAAAAAGGAACTTTCAAAATTCAAGTAGAAGGACTTACACAAGAGTTTATGTTAAAATAGGGTTTAATTAGTTAGAAGAAAAGTGGTAACAGTTTTAGGATTGTTGCCATTTTTTATTTTAAAGAAAACCTTGTTAACTTGTTTGCTTAGAACTTGAAAATTTTATTTAAGAAATGAGGTTTCGAGTTGGTTTTTATTGATGTATTCGAATCGGCATAAGGATGCTCATATTCAAAATTTGAATATCCAAGAAGTACTCTAATGCCTTCGGGAACATTGTTTAGTATTACTCTTTTTTCTGAATTTAAATCGTTTTGAATAATTGCGGATTTTTGTCTTTCATTTACAAAATGAGATAATATCAGCATGACTGCAAAATTTAGAATAGCCCCCGCTGTTTCACTTTTAATGCCAATTTCATTTGATATCATTTCGGATATACGTCCTTTTTTGGTTGAGAAAATCAAATTCAATGGTATAAAACCCTCCTGTTCAAAAGAGTAATTTATTGAAGAAATTTTTCCATTTTCAAACTCTGTAGTTTTGTAAAATTCGGTAAAAGTTATAGAGTCAATGATTTTATCATATAAAATGGTGTTGTCCATTATATTCTCAAGACCAATAAGAACAGTGCAAATACTGGTGTCAATAGATTTTCTCAATAATATTTCATTTTCTTCAAATTTTTTGCAAAATATTGAAATTAATGGCGAAGTGATAATGCTTCGCAGTTGAAGAAGTAAAATGGGGGTCATATTTTATCTTTTATCAAGCAATTTTTATTTGTATTGATTTTAAATAATCGACAAAATGATTTGTTTTTCCGATTATCTGATAA
The DNA here is from genome assembly GCA_035273645.1 of Flavobacterium sp. Taxonomy (GTDB): domain Bacteria; phylum Bacteroidota; class Bacteroidia; order Flavobacteriales; family Flavobacteriaceae; genus Flavobacterium. The sequence continues at coordinate 3,258 of DATEOV010000526.1, forward strand.
ATATATAAAAAATATAACAAAAGACAAGAAAAATATTTTTTTTTGTAAAAAGAATGTTTTATAGAATGATAAACAGTGCAATTGGTTGTTATTTTTTATACCAACTGTTTAGTCTAAATTAATATTTTGGATAATTTAATCTTTATAGTCAGGGAAAAAAGTAGTCATAATTGAAGTGAGTCCTTCCATTGTAAGAACCTTGTTCTGAAATCCTGAAATTGCAGGAAGATTTGAAGCTTTTTTTTTGTCATCTGGGTTAAGCGAACTGGTGAGCATTACAATTATTATTTTCCCTTTTTGATTTTCATCCAATTTTGAAAAGGCTTCTGCAAACTCCCATCCATCCATTACTGGCATATTGATATCCAGTAAAATCAGCATAGGCTGAGGAAAGACATCGTCAGATTTTTCATATTTTCCTGAGTTTGTTAAATAGTCTAATGCTTGACGACCATTTAAAGCGGTTTCGATATGATCTGTTATTCCAGCTTTTTTGATTAGCATTTTGCTGATAAAATTGGTTGCCGCATCGTCATCGATTAGCAAAACAGAATTTAATTTTTTCATATATAGCTATTATTTAACTTTTAGGAATAAGATGTTACTGTTTTTATTTTTGGTATGGTAAAGTAAACGTTTGTGCCTTGGCCAAATTTGGATTCTACCCAAATTGTACCACTATGTAAAGCAATTATTTTTTTACAAATAGCGAGACCGATCCCTATTCCAGAATATTCATCCCGATTATTGAGACGTTTGAAAATTACAAAGACCTTTTCTTTATTGTGTTCTTCAATTCCTATACCATTATCTTCAATTGTAAACTGCCAATTGTCCTCAACTTCTTTTGCAGTTATACTGATGGTCAAAGGAGTATCTTTTTTTCTAAATTTTATTGCATTTTCTATCAAATTTTGAAATAGCTGAATTAATTCGATAGAATGTCCTTGAACTTTTGGTAAATCTCCAATAGTGATTTGTGTTTCAGATTTTTCAATGATATCCGATAAAATTGAAATTGCGTCATTTGCGATTTCATTACTGTCAACTTCTTTTATTTCTATTTGACTTCCTATCCTGGAATAGTCCAATAATCCCTTAACTAGTTTTTGCATCCTGTCAGAGGATTCCAAAATAAAATCAAGATATTGATTGATATTTTCATTCGCATCTTTTGGGAAATCTGCTTTGATGAGTTCTGAAAAACATTTTAGCGTAATCAATGGTTCCTGTAAATCATGTGAAGTGATATATGCAAATTGTTCCAACTCTTTGTTTTGAATTTGTAATTTTTGATTTTGATTAGCGATTTCCTTTTCATTCTTCTTTCTTTGAGTAATGTCTTGTGCAATCGCGTCTATGTGATGTGGTACTCCATTTTTGTCAAAAATCATTTTAGCAGTAAGGGAAATGCAGATTAGTTCTCCTGATTTTGTTTTAATAAACTTTTCAAAATTTTTCAGAATATTTTTTTCATTTATAAGTCTAATAACGGCATCTGGCTCCTCATTATCTGTTTGCAGAACATTTGTTGGTTTTCCTATTAGTTCGCCAGGACTATAACCAGTTATGTCTTTTACTGAAGGACTTATGCTCCAGAAAATTCCATTTGGATCAGTTTGGAAAACCACATCCTGAATGTTTTCAAATATGTTTCGATATTTTTCTTCACTTTTTATCAAAGCTTCATCAGCTTTTATCTTTTCAGTGATGTTGGTCGAAATAATTGTAGCACCTATAATCTCATTGTTTTGGTTTACAATAGGACTGATTATAAATTCCCAATAACTGTTGGTGATTTCAAAATGTGTTATAGTAGTTATGTGTTCACCTAAAAAAATCTTATTCAAAACAGATATAGATTCTTCAAGGTCGTCTTTATTAGTGATACAATCCTGTAATTTCATGCCCAAAGCTATATCTATGTCGTACATGATTTTCATATTAAGGCTATGCTGATTATTAAAGCTTAAATATTCATAATCTCGACCTATAGAATAAATGCTGACATTTTTTGGACTTTCAAGAGTAGATTCAAGTAAAATTTGGTTTTCACGAAGATTTTTTTCACTTGTTTTAATTAAATCTTCAGCTTTTTTTCGCTCAGTAATAATTCCTGCTAAAAAAAGACTGCAAATTGTTATTACACTTAAAAAAAAGTCTAAAAACAGAATAGAATCATTAATGTGTTCTTCATTAAATGGACCAATTCCTTGAGCCGTTGTTGTAATGGCAAACAATGATATTATAATAATGAAGAGTGTTGTGACTTGAATACCAAAACGATAGGCAGACCAAAATAATAAGGGTAAGATGAGGTATTTTAAATCATGATATTGAAAAAACACTCCAAAACACAATAAAATTGTTGCCAGCCCATAGATCGTTATTTCGAAGAATTTAAAATTACTCTTATTTAAAGAATCTTTTAAAAACCAGGATAACATAAAAGGAGTAACTAAAATTATACCAATTGAATCACCTAGCCACCAAGTTTTATAGGTATACCAAAATTGTTCTGTAGAAATTGAACCGTTAAGCGTCAAGCTTATTACTCCAATCAAAGATGTGATAGTCGAATAAGAGATTGGTCCTATAATAAGTAGTGCTAATATATTTTGTCCATTGCTTAATGGATGCTCTTTTTTGCATAATCGAGTTACAATAATTGTTGCTGTAATTGATGCTATTACCGTTCCAATAGAAATAAGAATGCCTATTGGGATGAGAGCTGAGAAATTTATTTTATCTAAGTCTGCAATGTCTGTATTATGAAATATGTTTGAATAAAGTGAGCCAATAAATATACCTATAAGTGCTTTGCGTCCCAAAATTAATACAGAGGCAAAAGCAAATCCCGCAGCAAGATATATTGGACTAACGGTTCCTGGATCAATTGTTATTAAAAAACTTATTTTAACAAGTATAATATAAAATATCGCAGCCAAAAGAACTGTAATTGGAGTTGACTTCAGTAGAGAAGGTGTTGAGTATAAGTGAACTAATGAATTTATTGATTTCATTATATTGTGTTTTCTATTAATGCCAACAAATCAAAATTAATAAGATTTATCGGAACACATTGCTGTTGGGGTAATTATTTTCTAAAAAATAATAATTTATACTTTAAAATATAAGTTTGTTGGTATGAATTTATGAAATTTTGATATAAATTTTATAAATCGGTAGTGTTTTTTTGTCAATGTCTTTGTGGTGAATTTCTCTTGTTTGGAATTCAATAAAGAATTGGTGTCGCATGACTTTGAAGGTAGTTCTTTGATTTTCAATTAAATAAATGAAAATTGAGTGATTTTAGAAAGGTATGAAAAACAAAAAACCCACTCGTTTGAGTGGGTTTGTGGTACCTCCAGGGATCGAACCAGGGACACATGGATTTTCAGTCCATTGCTCTACCATCTGAGCTAAGGTACCTTGCTTATTAGTGCGCTTTACTGCTACTTTCATAGGAGTTCCGTGAACTTGTTTGCGGGTGCAAATATAGAATCTTTTTTAAATTAAACAATACATTTTTTAAAAAAAATCTATTCGTACCTTAGCATTTTTAAAAAAGATACTATGGTTTTAACTATTGATGTAGGGAATACAAGAATTAAAGGCGCTGTTTTTGAGGAGTATAACACAGTAGAATTTTTTGTTTTTTCTAAAGATGAAATTCAGGAAAAAATTGAAACTATTTTAAAAAAATATGAAAAAGTCATGCATTTGGTTGTTGCTTCTGTTGGGAGTGTAGATAAAAATTCATTTTTATATTTTCAAAAAGAGCTTGATGTATGGTTTGTATCCCATGAAGATGCTTTTCCTTTTGTCAATAATTATGCTACTCCAAAAACCTTGGGAATTGACAGGATGGTATTGGCTGCAGGTGCAACTTTACAGTTTCAAGGCAAAAATAGATTAATTATCGACGCTGGAACTTGCGTTACCTATGATTTTGTAGATCAAAATGATGTGTACCATGGCGGGGCTATTTCTCCAGGTTTGCGTTTGAGATACGAATCGTTGCACAACTTCACCGAAAAACTACCTTTATTAATCGTAGAGAGTCCTAAAGATTTTGTTGGGGATTCAACCGCTGAGGCAATCCATTCTGGAGTTGTAAATGGATTGGTCTATGAGATTAATGGTTTTGTCGATGAATATCAATCAAAATACTCAAATTTTATAATAATTTTAACGGGTGGAGACACAGAATTTTTGGCTAAACGATTAAAAAATACCATATTTGCCAATTCAAATTTTCTGTTAGAGAGTTTGAACCAAATTTTTCAATATAAAATAGAAAATGATTAAAAAAATTATTGTTATTGCATGTTTCTTTTTTTCACTAATGTCTAATGCTCAAAGTGGATCTGCCTCTCCTTACTCTTTTTTCGGAATTGGTGAATCCAGATTTAAAGGAAATCTTGAAAATCGTTCTATGGGAGGTTTAAATATCGAGCAAGACAGTCTTCATATTAATATTTTGAATCCTGCTAGTTTTGGGAGTACGAGATTTACGACTTTTACTATGGGAGGAAATTATACTGTAACTAGCCTGAAGACCGACTCCAATAAAGAAAATGCACAAAGAACAACATTGGATTATTTGGCAGTTGCTTTGCCGTTAGGTAAAATTGGTGTTGGATTTGGACTATTGCCTTATACTTCTGTGGGATATAATATTCAATCGACAAGTTCAGAACCAAATGGAGTAAATAATGTAATGAAGGGTAGTGGTGGTTTAAACAAAGCTTTTTTTTCATTGGGATATACAGTTATTCCTAATTTAGTGGTTGGTGCCGATATGCAGTATAATTTTGGAAGAATTAACAATTCAAATTTAGAATATATTTCAGGAGTTTCAATAGGAACTCAGGAGGAAAATAAAGCTGATTTGAATGGGTTTACGGCTAATTTTGGAGCTATGTACAAGCACAAAATTTATAAAAAAATAAATTTGTATAGCAGTTTTACATTCACTCCTCAAAGTAAATTGTCATCTACTAATACTAGAACAATTTCTACTGTAATCTATAATTCTAATTTTGATATTTCTATTGTTGATGCTGTTGGAGCAAAGGAAATTAGAACAGATTTGATGATTCCAGAAAAAATCTCTTTTGGGTTTGGTGCTGGGCAAACTAAGAAATGGATGATAGGTACCCAAATGGTTTTTCAAAACGTTGGGAAACTAGCATCTGATTATAATACTTCAAGCAATACAACTTATGGTAAATATTCAAGTTATACTTTAGGAGGTTATTATGTTCCGAATTATAATGTTTTTTCAAAATACTATCAAAAAGTGGTATATAGAGCTGGTTTTAAATACACAAAAACAGGAACTATCTTTAATTCAGAAGAGATTGATGATAAAGGGATAACCCTAGGTTTTGGATTACCAATACCGGGAAGTGTTTCTAATATTAATGTTGGTTTGGAGTATGGAAAAAGAGGTACAACTGCAAAAGGATTAGTTCAAGAAGATTATTTTACTATTGCAATGAGTTTTTCTCTTAATGACAAATGGTTCGGGCAAAGAAAAATTGACTAATTATAAGTCAAATAAATCAGTTTCACTAATTGACATTCAACTATGGCTTTCTTCAAAAAACACACCTTAATATTTTTGCAGCTAATTATTATCGTTAGCATGGTTTTGGGGTGTGAGAGTAATTTTAAGGAAGTTCAAAAAAATGATTATTCTGAATTTGTTCCCAGTGGTGATGCAGACAATGTGAATTTAAAATATACCGATTCTGGAAAAATAAAATCCATATTGGTGAGTCCAAAAATGTTTGATTATGCAAATGTTGATTTTGCATTTACAGAATTTCCTAAAGGGGTTGATGTAACAATTTATGATGAGAAAGGGAAAAGAACTTTTATCAAGTCGAATTATGCAGTTTCGTATAAACAAACTAGTATTATAGATTTACAAGGAAAAGTAAAAATTACTTCGGAAGCAGGACAAATGCTAGAAACGGAACAATTGTATTTTGATCAAAAAAATCAATGGTTTTATACAGAGAAAAAATTTAAATTGACAGATGCTAAAGGTGGTTCAACTGGACAAGGAATTGATTTTAGCAAAGACTTTAAAGTAGTGAATTCACAACGAATAGAAGGAGAAATTGAATCTTCAGAATAATAAAAAATATAACAACATGAATTTCTTAAAATATACCTCATACATTTACTTAGCTTTTGGAATCTATTTTCTTTACGAAGGTTATACAAAGTGGAGCACTAACGAAAACCCTTTGTTGAGTTTTGTAATTGCGGGTCTTGCCATTTTTATGTTTTTCTTTAGAAGAAAGTTTTCCAAAAAATTTGAAGACAGAAATAAACAATCCTAAATACTATGGAAATAGGTATCATAATATTGTGTTTAATACTATGTGCTTTTTTTTCAGGAATGGAGATAGCTTTTATCTCTTCGAATAAAATTTATTTAGAATTAGAAAAAAAACAAGACAGTTTTCTTTCAAAAACTCTTACAAGGCTAACCGAAAAACCCTCAAAATTTATTGCGGCAATGCTTATTGGTAACAATATAGCACTTGTGGTTTATGGTTTTTTCATGGGTGAGTTGTTAATGGGTTGGTTGGTGCTATTTGATTTGCATTTTTCCGATTTTACGAGTCTTTTGATTCAAACTGTAATTTCAACATTTATTGTTTTAATCACAGCTGAGTTTTTGCCGAAAGTTTTTTTCCAGATTTATGCCAATTCACTGATTAAGTTTTTTGCCATTCCAGCCTATTTCTTTTATAAATTATTCTATTTCATTTCTACTTTTTTGATTTGGATTTCTGATTTTGTTTTGAAAAGATTTTTTAAAACGGAAGGAGACCAAGTACAACTTTATTTTAGTAAAGTAGAATTGGGAAACTATATTAACGAGCAAATGAGCACGGTTGAAGACCATGAAGAAGTGGATTCTGAAATACAGATATTCCGAAATGCGTTGGATTTTTCAGGAGTAAAGGCTCGGGATGTAATGACGCCAAGGACTGAAATTGCTGCAATCAATGTGACGGAATCTCTAGATGATCTTAAGGAAATGTTTATAGAAACTGGCTATTCTAAAATGGTTATTTATCAAAATTCATTGGACGATATAATTGGGTATGTCCATTCTTTTGATTTATTCAAAAAGCCTTCAGCGATTAAGGAGATTGTTATTCCGGTTGAGTTTATTCCAGAAGCTATTTATATAAAAGACGCAATGAGTTTGCTTACCAAAAAAAGAAAAAGCGTTGCGGTCGTATTGGACGAATATGGGGGGACATCAGGAATTTTGACCATCGAGGATATAGTGGAAGAACTATTTGGTGAAATAGAAGATGAGCATGATTTAGATGAAGAATTGATAGAAAAAGAGCTTGAAGAAGGTGCTTTTTTATTCTCTGCTCGTTTTGATGTTGAGTATTTGAATCAGACCTATAAATTGGCCATTCCTGAAAGTGAATCTTATGGTACACTTGGAGGATTCATCGTGAATTTTACTAAGGAAATTCCTCAAAAAGG
>DATEOV010000527.1:0-4689 GCA_035273645.1 Flavobacterium sp.
GGCGAACCATTGCTCCAGTTGGTTTGTCCGGGTTTGTTTCCTTCACTCCAATTGCCTGTTCCTGTCCAAGTGGTCGACTGAATCAGGTTCTGAAACAAGCCATTTGTTCCGGGAGATCCCAAGTCAGTTTGAGTACTATTACTGTACCCTTTCTCTCGTATTAATGATGGAATCCAATTATGTCCATCGTTGTTATCAGCGGTTAACGATTCAGCAATAAAAATTAATGTTTGACCAGTCCTGATTCCCCAAACAGCAGTTTCGCTCCAATCAATAAAATCCATTTCTGTTTGAGTATCGGTTCTAATTCTTAGGTAATCGTCTGTATTACTCAAGAAAATTTTATCATATACATAATTAACCGGTACGCCTCCATTGGTTAAAACATCTGCATTTAACCCGAGTACCAGAAAACCTTTTGCAGGAATCACTAACGGGGGATCGCTTACAATCGTATGTTGTACATTGCTCAAGCCATCGGTACTTTCAATCACCCAACCATCTAAATTTATGGGTGCATTAGTCGTATTGAAAATTTCGAACCATTCGCCATAAGAATCGGATGCACTGCCCGGTGCTGCCATAAATTCGGTAATAATTACATCACCTGGCTGGGCACTACTTCCTGCAGTTGTGGTTGCAGAGACAGTTGGTGGAGAACCGTCTGTTTTAAAATTGATTAAATCTCCCGAATTGGAATAGGAGTATATTCTAAAGTAATAGGTCGTATTGGGGAGCAAACCTGTCCAAGGAACATTTTCAAAACCTCCGTGAAAGATGTTGATACTGCCTTCGCCGTCAGTCAAATCCACATCTGGATCAACCGGAACTGCATCGACAGGCGCCGTAAAAACACCCGTTGTATTCACTTGTAAGTGATAACCAAAAGGTAAATTAGTGCCAACAGCATCTACCCAGGTTGTAATGATGGTTGATCCATTTGGTGCAGTTGCTGTAAAAGCTGTGGGATAATTAGTTGGCTCTGGATTAATAACGGTCGAGCTGGTAATGTTTATTTTATCCACCCTCCAGGTGCGGTATTCGTAATTCGGGTTGGTGTATCTAAATGCTAGGTAAACTGTACCGGACACAAAAGGACTAAGTTCAATCAATTCAGAATAATACCACTGTTGCTTCTTCGTTGGCTTTTGGAAATTCAAGGGTGTCCAGGTAAATCCTTCGGGACTTCCAGTTCCGGGATAATCAGTCGAAAATACTAAATCAAATGTACCTACGCCATCGATTCCAAAATTATAATAGGTCTCAAAATCTATAAATTCGGCTTGAGCGGTACTTAACACAACACCTGGCAAAATAAGCCAGTCTTCCTCTTCTTCGCCAGTGTTATATCCAGAACCTTCCGCAAATTGATCATTTTTTTCTGAGCTCCAATACCAGCTTTTTTTGGAACCTTTCACGCTGATTGGGTAGCAATCACTCAAGTTGGTATCGAAAGATTGGGAATAGGGCAAAGTGGTAGTAACCGCATTGCGGATATTTAGTGAATATTCATTTGAAATTCTAGTAGCAGACGCATTATCACTCGCTTCAATCGCAAAAAACACCGGACTGTTATTAATGAAGGTATTCGCAGGAATGGTATAGGTATATTGATTCCCCGAACTATTAGTCATAAGAGGAGTTGCAGTATACAAACCCGTACTGGTTCCGTATTTGAGTATCACCGATGAAACGGTTCCATTTACATCGCTTACATCGGCTGTAACCGTAATCGCATCGCTGGTGGTTGGGTAAGGCGTGTACACAACATTTTCAATCAATGGAGCCGGATTTGCAACAGTTGAGACAGCAACATTAATATCATCAAGGGCAATTTCATCACGGGATTCGGTTGTTAAGGGATTCAAATCGTCGGTTGTCCAGCGCAAATAAATAAAGCCGTTATTCGGAACCGCCAAATCATTAATAACTGTCCCAATTAAACTTGACTCCCATTTTGCACCACCTTTAAAAGGATCCGCAACAAATACCGCAGGTGAACTGTAGTTAAGCACCGATACATCGACAAAAGTGATATTATCGTATGAATAGGCAAAACTGAGTTTGGTAGAATAATCGAAATCATTAAAATTCCAGATCTTAAACGCCAAATTGATTGCTTCAATATATTGACCTGTTGTATTTTTTATTTTTAATGTAATAGTACCCGGTGTAAAATCATTCTGAGTGGGCTGAAAACCAAGCGCGTAATTTGAGGTATTGACTTTTTCGTCAACATCAAAGGCATAAAAACCACCATCCACAATTTCCCCCTCACTTATTCCCTTGGCAAAAACGCCCGATGTATATGTTCCTCCAAAAACAGAATTCCCTTCGGACATACCTGTGGTTGCCCAGGCATTTGAATTTAATTGCCCTGCAACAGGACTTGGGCTGAAACCTGTACCCTGAAAAGCGCCTGTGTTAACCCCTGCCATATTACCATCAAAATTTATTAGGTAATTTGTTCCACCTGAAGATATCTCCAATTGGGCGTGTGTTCGTAAACCCGAAATACAGATCAGAATAATTAATAAGTATTGCTTTTTCATTGTGACTACTGTTAATAATAAACAAATCTGCTCCTAAAAATAAGTAATAAAATCGCACATAACATTCCCTCTTCGAATTATTCGGTCAAATGCATTATAAATTTAATAGTAAAAAAAAAAGACAAGGCACTATTCAACCTAAGTCAAAAGCATTAAAATTATTTTATGCATTTTTCACATGAATTAACTTCTCCAGTACGCCTTTATGATTGGGGTCCAAATTAAGATTCGTTTCATATTTTACTAATCCAATACCGTAAGATATTTCAAAAATAGTCTGATGAAAATTTGATTAAAACACATACAAGTATAGTAAATCGAAGTTAATCAATTTTATTAATTTTCACCCTATTATAAGCAAATATCCCTTAGAAACGCTCATTTTTTTTTTAATCATAGATCCATATACTTTATAATAAATAAACCCGTTGGGTGAAATTCAATTAAAAAATGAACCATATAGATATTTGTTTAAAAATAATTGCACCCAACGGGTAGGAACTATTTACAGTTTAACAAAATTCTGCATTCCAATTAAAAAAATTAATGAAGTTTATTTGTTTTTATTTTGCGATCTTTTGTTCAGATCTGTATCATATTTTCATCTCAAAATCTGTTAACACCGGTAAACACTGGACTACTATTTTCTACATCGGGAAATAATTATACATTTCAAACCATCGTATTACGATGTTTCAAGCAGCATAAACAAAGGGATTCTATCTATTTGAAAAACTGTTTATGAATCATTTTCCGAAGGTTTGAAGAGGTTTGCGTTAAAAACTTAATGATTTGAGATGAGACATTTGCTGCAAAACTACGTGCTGTTTTTTCATACACTCTTGATTTGTGTATAGCTATTTCTGGACAAGACAGGATTGGGTTTCCAAAAATAGACTATGCTGGCTCTTTAGCCCTGATGGAAGCGGCATCTCCCGATTTAGAAAAACAAGGCTTTTTTGCCGTAGTTTTTGTTAATCGGGAAATATAGCGGACAGCAGGAACAATACCCACTGACAAAGCCAATTCTTTCGCTCCTTAAATTTTTATTTTCAATAAGCTGATTGTGACAATTTTGGACATTCTTAATGTGGATTGAAATCATCAAGAAAATTAAGACTGTCCTCTTATCAAGAATAATGCTATTAAATCCTCGTCTATAATTGGATAGAATCTGTTTTTTTATTCTGAGCATCAGCTAGATAAAAATTGCTTCCAAAAAAAAGTTAAATTTTAAAAAAAACTATAAACCAAAAGTATTTGTTTCTATATATTTGCTTTTTTAGTACCACGAAAATGAATTATACAAAAAAGGCAATTATATTAAATTTACTGCTCCTAAATGTAATAGTGAGCTCCTGTAAAAACGACACTAAACATGTAGAAAAAGCAGAATTAAAAGATGCCGATCTTCCCAAAAATGTATTGCCAAAAATGACTCCTTTGGTTAATGAAACAAAACTCACTGCCTCTTATATAGCCGAAAAACATAGAAAGATAGACTCTTTTTACAATAGAAACTGGCCTAATAACAGTATGAATGGAGGTTTTCTTGTGGCTAAAAATGGGCAGATTATTTATGAAAAGTACGAAGGCTATTCTGAGTTGAGAGACAAAACACCAATAACAGACACTACTTCTATCCATATCGCATCAGTAAGTAAAGTTCTTACCGCAACTGCTGTATTAAAATTAGTCAATGCAAAAAGAATTGGCCTGGATCAAAAAGTAACTGAGTTTTTACCTGAGTTTCCCTATCCGGAAGTAACAGTAAGAATGTTATTGTGCCACCGAAGCGGGATGCGCAGCTATGCTTATTTTACGGATCGCGACAAAAGCGTTTGGGACAGACACAATACCTTGACAAATAAAGACATCTTGACTATTATGGGCACCAAGGATATTAAGCTGGAGCAAAGAACCGGCACCCGATTTGCCTATTGCAATACTAATTATGCGATGCTGGCCTTGATTATTGAAAAAGTAACCAAGCTTTCCTATCGAGACGCAATGGCTCAAATCATTTTCAAACCGCTGGGAATGACGCATACTTTTGTTCTGGATTTTGATAACGACAGATATGATGTTGCACCATCCTATAAAGCAAATAGAGTTGAAATTGGCATTGATTATCTTG
>DATEOV010000528.1:0-6756 GCA_035273645.1 Flavobacterium sp.
ATGGCAACTTCTGCAATTGCGGGAACTTTTTCTGTTCCATTTTCCATAACAGCTGGAACACCATCCTGAAGAACAAGTTTTAGGTTCTTAAAATCTACTTTTCCCAATGCCAGTCCTATCGGCGGCATCAAAACGTCATTAGTAAAAGAGGTTACGATTTTTCCAAAAGCGCCTCCAACGATTACCGCTGTAGCCAAATTTACTATTTCGCCTTTCATCAAAAAGGCCTTAAAATCACTTATAAATCCCATAATGTATTGGTTTTGGTTAATTTAGAATGCAACGAATATACTCAATCTTTAGCAAAAAAAGATGTCATTCCCTATAAAAAACACGTTTAACCCGTTGGGAAATACTCGTAAGAATTTCATACGGAATTGTTTTCAATTGTTCCGCCATATAAGTCACGGTCGGGCTTTCGCCAAAAATCACTACTGCATCACCTTCTTTACAATCAATATCTGTCACATCAACCATTAACATATCCATACAAACACTCCCAAGAATACTTGCTTTTTTGTTCTTAATAGTTACAAATCCAATTCCATTTCCCCAACTCCTCGCAATACCATCGGCATAACCAATAGGAATTGTCGCAATTTTCGATTCTTTGTTAGCCATAAATCGTCTGCCATAACCTACACTCTCTCCTGCTTGAATGGTTCTGATTTGGGAAATAATGGATTTTAAAGTCCCTACATTTTCAAGATATTTTTGTTCTTCCGAATCATTGGAAACGCCATAAAGACCAATACCCAAACGAACCATATCGTATTGTGCCTGTGGAAAATTGCTGATGCCCGAAGTATTTAAAATATGACGAATGGGGGCAATCTCCAATTCACTCATTAATTTCGAAGATAATTTCTCGAATAAATTAATTTGATACTGCACAAAATTTTTATGTTGTAAATCATCACTTGTGGCCAAATGCGATAGAATACTTTGTACTTTGACTGTTGAGTTTCCTTTCAGAGTGGCTATTAAATCATCTATTGTATTCGCCTCAAAACCCAAACGATGCATTCCCGTATCCATTTTAATATGAATTGGAAAGTCTTTTAATTTTTTCTGCTCTGCTATTTTCAGAAAAGCATTCAATCCTTTCAAACTATAAATTTCAGGCTCTAATTGATGCTGAATAATAGCCGGAAAGCTAGTATTTTCAGGATTCAAAACCATAATGGGTAATTTGATTCCTGCCATTTTTAACGAAATCCCTTCATCGGCGAAAGCTACTCCTAAATAATCGACTTTGTGATGCTCCAGTAATTTTGCAATTTCAAATCCTCCGCTTCCATAACCAAACGCTTTGACCATCGCCATCATTTTGGTGGTGGGTTTTAGTTTTGATTTAAAGAAGTTAAAATTATGACTTATCGCATTCAGATTGATTTCAAGAACTGTTTCGTGTGTTTTCTCTGCAAATGCTGCCACGATTTCTTCGAACTGGAAAGATCTCGCACCTTTAATCAGTATGGTTTCATTTTCGAAATTCAATTGCTCCAAATGCAATAAAAACTCGTTGGTGTCTTTAAAAAAAATAGCATTCGGAAGTTTTGTTTCCAATGTAGATATCGTTTCACCAATTCCAATAAAACGGCTGATATCATTAGAAATAATCAACTCCGCCACTTTAGAATACAATACTTCATTGGATAATCCGCTTTGAAAAATATCCGAAAGCACTACCGTTTTTTTCTGATGTTGTTTTTGACTTTCAAGAAAATCCAATGCTATTTTTAAAGATTGAAAATCGGAGCTATAACTGTCGTCAATAAGACTGCAATTATTGATTCCTTTTTTTACTTTCAAACGCATTTCTATCGGATACAATAATTCGATTCGGCTTTGAATGGTTTTGGCATCATATTCCAAATGCAATAAAACCGACAGACAAGTAATCACATTTTCAATCGAAGCATCATCCACAAAAGGAATTTCCAAAGTGAAAACATTCCCTTTATAAGTATATTCAATAGCTGTATGGTCGTGTGTATGTTCTTTTTTCGAAACAAAAACAGTCGCAGTTATATCTGTAAAAGACCAAGAAAAAACCTCACCCCGACCCTCTCCTACTGAGAGGGAGGAAGAACTAAATATCAAATTATCTATTAATTCATTTTTTTGAAAAATCACTACTTCCGAATCTTTGAAAAGCAGCATTTTTTCTTTGACTTTTTCTTCCAGATTTTTAAACCCTTCATCGTGGGCAGAACCAATATTGGTTAAGATTCCAATGGTTGGCTGAATGATTTTCTCCAGTTTCGCCATTTCTGAAACGGTCGAAATTCCGGCTTCAAAAACACCTAGATTGTGTTTCTCATTAGTAGCAAGCACCGATAACGGAACACCAACCTGAGAATTATAACTTTTAGGACTTCTTATAATATTATAATCGGGACTCAACAGAAAATTGAGCCATTCCTTTACGATTGTTTTGCCGTTGCTTCCTGTCACTCCTATAATTGGAAACGAAAAAAGGCTTCGATAATGGGCAGCGATTTGTTGTAAAGCTTCTAAAGTATTTTTAACAACTAAAAAATTAGCTTTTGATTCAAGACCATTAGGAATGTACGTTACCACAAAACTGCGAACGCCTTTACCAATTAAATCTTTTAGGTATATGTGAGCGTCGTGATTGGTTCCTACTAATGCAAAAAAAAGTGTTTTTTCATTGTTTTGCAAAGAACGACTGTCAATAGAAATGTTATCAATAGATTCTCCTGTCGGATTTCCATTCCATTTCGAATTTAGGACAGTTTCAATATTTACAATATTTAAATTCAATCTTAGTCTTTATTATTGGGTTTATGACTCTCGCTGTTTTTGTCATCTTTCCTCATCGCGTGATAATAGGCAGCACGACTCAATGGTTCATATTCCTCAGTTTCACCAAGCATTACGAGTTTATCATTATCGGTCTTTCGAAAACTATAATTGGCTAGATTTCCTGTTCGTGTACATACGGCATGAACTTTGGTCACATATTCGGCTGTCGCCATAAGCGCAGGCATAGGGCCAAAAGGATTGCCTTTGAAATCCATATCCAAACCAGCTACAATGACGCGAATCCCTTGATTGGCAAGGTCGTTGCATATCGTTACAATTTCGTCATCAAAAAATTGCGCTTCATCAATCCCAACCACATCACAGCCTAATGCCAAAATAGCAATATTGGCCGCAGCAGGAACGGGTGTGGAGCGAATTTCATTACTGTCGTGCGATACCACCATTTCCTCATGGTATCTAGTATCAATTGCGGGTTTGAAAATCTCTACTTTTTGCTTGGCAAATTGTGCTCTTTTTAGTCTTCGGATGAGTTCTTCGGTTTTCCCCGAAAACATGGAGCCGCAAATGACTTCAATCCATCCAAACTGCTCTTTATGATTTACTGTGTTTTCGAGAAACATTTTGTATTTTTCTAGCTTAAAAAATGAATAGTTTTTATTACTTTGTAACGGTAATAAATCGCATGGGTAAACTCAATTTTACCTAGTAAACGTTTTGAAATAAAGTGTTCGAATTTGATGAAGTTATTTTGTTCTTTTTCTAGGCAAAAAAAATTTAAATAGCAGGGCTATTGAAATTTTTTTTAACACCGAAAAAGGGCAAAAGAACAAGACAAAACGGATAATTTATTTTGAAACATTTACTTGGTTTCAAAAGTAGATAATTTTTATCAAATCGAAAATTCGAGAGGTCTTATTTAGATAATAAATAACAAAAAAGAAATTCATACCTCGCCAGCTATTACAAACAAAGAACAATTTTATATAAAGCCATATTCATTATAATTTCAGAAGCCATGAAAAAAAAATTGGAAGCCGACTTAATCAGCATTGCTCATAGAATTTTACAACTTAAAAATAAATCTGACATCAATCAGCTTTTTTTGGAAACACAAAAATTATATGAAAAATTAGCAGTTTTACGATTTGTGGAAGAGCATTTTGGAGAGTCAAAGCCCACCATTGGTCAAGCTGAAGTTGTAGAAAAAATGGCAGCCTTTTTCGAAAACATTGCAGTTCCCGAATTTCAAACAAAATCTCCAAGTATCAAAACCGCTTTAGAGGAAAATCCTATAGTTGAAATTATTGAGAACAAAACTATCAGCCCTATTGAAGCTGAAGAAGTAAAGGAAGAAGAGAACAAAATTGAATTGGAAGAAGTCATTGCTGCAAGCGAAGAAGTTCCTGCTTCAATTACTTCTGAAACTTTAGATACGGTAGAAGAATCCGAAGACATTATTTCTGAAAAAATAGAAGAAGACATCCTAATTGAGAAGCCAATGTTTGTTTTGGAAGAAACAGAAATTGAACCAATTGCCGCCTCAATTGTTGAGCCAATAGAAACTGTAAAAACAGAATCACCTAAGAAAAAGGGAATAGTCCAAATATCTTTTGATGATTTACTTGGTGGTAAATATTCTGATCCTGATTTTGTGAAAGTATCTCCTTCTGATAAAAAACAAGAATCGGATTCTACACAATCACCACCTTCTTTTGACTTTCAAAAAGAATCTATTTCAGATGCTCCACAAGCGGTAATCGAAAAAGCAGAACCTAAAACGATTACCCTGAATGATAAATTAGGAAAAGAAATCAACATTGGATTAAACGATCGAATTGCTTTTGTTAAACATCTTTTTGGTGGCAATAACGAAGATTACAATCGCGTAGTAAATCAACTCATCACATTTGATACTTTTACAGAAACCAAAACGTTTATTGACGAAATGGTAAAACCTGATTACAATAATTGGGAAGGGAAAGAAGAATACGAGCATCGTTTTATGGAAATTATAGAGAAAAAGTTCTTGTCGTTTTAAGGGTTTCAACTTTACTCATTTCCCATTTTATATTTTATTAAATCCTCTCTTTAAGCAAGAAAAATGTCAAAATTATATATAGTCCCTACCCCTATTGGCAACCTCGAAGACATGACTTTTCGAGCCATTAGGATTCTTAAAGAAGTAGATTTAATCCTCGCCGAAGACACTAGAACAAGCGGTAAATTACTCAAGCATTTTGAGATTGGCACACATATGCACAGTCATCATATGCATAACGAACACAAAACAATTGAGAATGTTATTTCAAGATTAAAAGCTGGTGAAAACATCGCATTAATTTCTGATGCGGGAACACCAGCAATTTCAGACCCTGGATTTTTGCTAACCCGTGCCTGTATCGAAAACGGAATTGCGGTAGAATGTTTGCCGGGAGCAACGGCTTTTGTCCCTGCCCTTGTCAATAGTGGTTTACCCAATGACAAATTTGTTTTTGAAGGTTTCCTTCCGGAAAAAAAAGGAAGACAAACCCGCTATTTGGAACTTGCAGAAGAAACTCGCACAATGATTCTGTATGTTTCTCCACATAAATTGGTTAAAACCTTAGCCGAATTCATTACTTATTTTGGTGAAGACCGTACCATTTGTGTTTGTCGGGAATTATCAAAACTACACGAAGAAAATGTTCGAGGAACAGCTCGCGAAGTGCTGACGCATTTTGAAAAAACTGCCCCTCGCGGTGAAATTGTCGTAGTAGTTGCAGGAAAAACAATTGTAAAAGAAGCCAAGAAAAACAAATTTCAAAAAGAAGAAGAATAAATATATTAGTATGAGCATCAATACCTTTTTAGACAAACTAAAACAAACCCCAACTGCAATAACATTTGCAGAAACAATTGCAACAATAGAAGAAAACTACACTTTTACGCCTACCGCGTTTAAAAACGGAGAGCAATATAATGCCGCTGGGGAAAACTCAGGATCTTGCAAATTATTTGCTTTCGCGCTATTGCAAAAATTATCCGTTGCAGAAACTTTGGCTTGTTTTGGGGCTTATTATTTTGAAGAAGTTTTGGGAGATCCTAATGGAACTAATCATCAAAACATTCGCAACTTCATGAAAACAGGTTGGGACGGAATTCAATTTGAAGGAGAAGCATTGCTTTTGAAATAGTTTTTATTTCATAAATACAAAAAATTAGCACCCTAATACTGCCATAAAAAATGCGTTGGACACTTAAGCCAAAACCTGCTGAAGAAAAAATAAAGCACCTAGCCCAAGCTTTGAATGTAGAAGAATTTGTCGCTTCTTTATTAATTCAAAGAGGCATTGAAACTTTTGAACAGGCCAAACTTTTTTTCCGACCAAGTTTAGACGATTTACATGATCCTTACCTAATGAAGGACATGGACAAAGCCGTCGAACGCATCGAAAAAGCCATTGCAAATCAAGAAAACATACTTGTATTCGGTGATTATGATGTCGATGGAACCACTGCAGTATCTCTTGTTTCTTCTTATTTGAAGAGCTATTATCCCAACATTGCCACTTATATTCCGGATCGCTATAACGAAGGTTACGGAGTCTCATATGCAGGAATTGATTTTGCCGATGATAACGGCGTTTCACTCATCATTGCATTGGATTGTGGTATAAAATCTATAGACCATGTCGCTTACGCAAAAGAGCGAAACATTGATTTCATCATTTGTGATCACCACAGGCCGGGAACATTTTTACCAGAAGCCGTTGCGGTTCTTGATCCAAAACGTGAAGACTGCGATTATCCTTATGATGAATTGTGTGGTTGTGGTGTAGGTTTCAAACTCATTCAGGCTTTAGGCGCCAATAGAAACCAAACTATTGAAGACTTGGTTTTGTATCTCGATTTGGTAGCCACAGCAATTGCAGCCGATATTGTGCCTATGACTGGCGAAAACCGTGTATTGGCCTATTTCGGATT
>DATEOV010000529.1:0-4162 GCA_035273645.1 Flavobacterium sp.
CAGCAACTTTTTGTCCTTTTTCTCTAAGGTTTTGTATAGCTTTATCGAAATCTCCTTCAGCTTCAACTAAAGCTTTTTTACAGTCCATCATTCCGGCACCTGTAGTTTGTCTTAATTTATTTACGTCTGCAGCAGTAATTGTTGCCATAATATAATGTGTTTAATGTTATAAAAGTAAAAATTCCAATTTTTAAATCCCAAATTCCAATTTTATTAAATTATCAACATACTGTTTCTAATTTTTTATGGAATTTGGAATTTAAAATTGGAATTTAAAATTTGATTTATTCTTCAGTTGCTGGAGCTACAGGAGCTTCAACTGCTGGAGCTTCAGCTTCAGCAACAACTTCAGTAGCATCAGTTTCTTTATCAGAAGTTCTATTTGCAAGACCATCGATAATTGAAGCAGTTACTAAAGATAAAATTTTATCAATTGATTTAGAAGCATCATCATTTGCAGGAATAACATAATCTACTTCACGTGGATCAGAGTTTGTATCAACCATTGCAAAAACTGGAATGTTTAATTTTTGAGCTTCTTTTATTGCGATGTGTTCAGCTTTGATATCTACTACGAACAATGCTGCAGGAAGTCTAGACATATCTGCGATTGAACCTAAGTTTTTCTCTAGTTTAGCACGAAGACGATCAACTTGCAAACGCTCTTTTTTAGAAAGTGTCATGAATGTACCATCTTTCTTCATTTTATCAATAGTAGCCATTTTTTTAACAGCTTTACGGATAGTTACGAAGTTAGTTAGCATTCCACCAGGCCATCTTTCAGTGATGTAAGGCATGTTTGCAGCTTTTGCTTTATCAGCAACGATGTCTTTTGCTTGCTTTTTGGTAGCAACAAATAATATTTTTCTACCTGATGCAGCGATTTTTTTCAAAGCGTCATTAGCTTCTTCGATTTTTGCTGCAGTTTTATATAGATTGATAATGTGTATACCATTACGCTCCATATAAATGTAAGGAGCCATATTTGGATCCCATTTTCTAGTCATGTGTCCAAAATGAACACCTGCTTCTAGTAATTCTTTTACTTCTACTTTGTTTGACATTTTTTTGTACTAGTTTACGTTCTGTTGATTAGCAATGTATAAATGGCGAAAATTCGGCTAAATACATTTAGATGCTAAACTAATTTCCAACCTCGGTCGGACAACAACAACATTGTTTTAAATTTTTTAATACATTCTAGAGTGTCTTGTAAGAATAATACAAGACAGGCAATATTAACGTTTAGAGAATTGGAATCTCTTACGAGCTTTCTTCTGACCGAATTTCTTACGTTCAACCATTCTTGGGTCTCTAGTTAATAAACCTTCTGGTTTCAAGATAGCTCTGTTTTCAGCATTTACTTCACACATAACGCGTGCCAATGCCATTCTTACAGCTTCTGCTTGTCCAGTTGAACCACCTCCATAAACGTTTACTTTTACGTCAAAGTTAGATGCGTTTTCTGTCATAGACATTGGTTGCAAAACTTTGTACTGTAAAGTAGCAGTTGGGAAATAAGTTGCGAATGGCTTTTTGTTTACAGTGATTACTCCTGTTCCTTCAGAAACATAAACACGTGCAACAGCGGTTTTTCTTCTACCGATTTTGTGAATAACTCCCATTACTTAAGATCGTTTAGGTTAACAGTTCTAGGTTTTTGAGCTCCTTGTTTGTGCTCAGACCCTACAACAACATTTAAATTTCTAAAAAGTTCAGCCCCTAATTTGTTTTTAGGTAGCATTCCTTTTACAGCTTTTTCTACTAGTAATGCAGGATTTTTCGATTGCAATACTTTAGCAGTTAAACTTCTTTGTCCTCCAGGGTAACCAGTGTGACGGATGTATGTTTTTTCATCCATTTTGTTACCTGTTAGGTTAATTTTTTCTGAGTTGATAACAATTACGTTATCTCCACAGTCCACGTGTGGCGTATAACTTGGCTTGTACTTACCTCTTAAAATCATAGCGACTTTTGAAGCAAGACGACCTAAGTTATGACCGTCAGCATCTACAACAATCCATTCTTTTGTAGAATTGGCTTTTGTTGTTGAAATTGTCTTGTAGCTTAATGCGTTCACAATAATATATTTTAATTAAACATTCCATCCCCAATAAAGGGGTTGCAAAAGTACAATTAATTATTTTAAATACAAATAGCTTATTTGAATATTTTTTTGTTGGATTCCTGCTGATTATCAAATATATATTTGAATTGTGTCAAATACCATTTAGTTTGAGATTCATTTTTTTAAAATAATTTACCGGAATATTTTTTTTGATGTTGCATTTTTTTTGTAATTTTCGCTTTTAACCTTTCAAATGCCTGTTAAATTTTATATATTTAGTAAAAATTTAGCATCTTTTGTTTAATCCCTTGTCATTTTAATTTTTTAACGACTCTTAATATAGTACCAAATACCATTCTCCAATGAAAGCAAAAGCAACATTAAAACAAATTGCAAAAGAACTTAATGTTTCGGTATCAACTGTTTCTAAGGCACTTAATGATAGTCCAGAAATAAGCGAGCAAACAAAAATTAGAATTAAAGAATACGCAAAATTAAAAAATTACAAACCCAATGTTATCGGTTTGAATCTTAAAAACAGAAAAACCAAAACGATTGGAGTTATTATACCTAATATATTAAATTCATTTTTCGCGAAAGTTTTTAGTGGTATTGAGAAGGTAGCCGATGAAAAGGGATACAATGTTATTATGTGTATTTCAAATGAGTCACTAGAAAAAGAAGCTCATACATTAGAAATGTTGAGTAATGGTACTATCGATGGATTTGTTTTGTCAATTTCTGAAGAAGCACAAAAACTACATGATTACAGTCATTTCACTTCTATTATAAACGATGGTACTCCAATTGTGATGTTTGATAGAACCACTGACGATGTAGAATGTGATAAAGTTATAGTAGATGACTTTGATTCAGGACATAACGCAACACAACATTTAATTGATTTGGGATGTAAAAATATCGCGTTGATTTCATCTGTTGATAATTTGAGTGTAGGTAAATTGAGAGCTGAAGGTTATTTGAAAGCTTTAAAAGATAATAATATAGGAATAAACGAGAATATTATTATCAGAACAGATTCGGAAATGGATCTTATTGATAAAATTAGTGACTTGTATTCGAATAATCTTGTTGACGGTGTTTTTGCATTAGATGAAAACGATTCGGTTGCAGCTTTAAAAGTAGGTGCTAAGAAAGGATATAAAATACCAAAGGATCTTAAAATTATTGGTTTTGCCGATGGAATTCTGGCATCAAGAAGGTTGTCACCAAGTTTAACAACTGTTAGTCAACACGGAATCGACATTGGTGAAGTTGCTGTGAAATTGCTAATTGACAGATTGGAATCAAATGAGGAACACAAACCTTATGAAACCGTTGTAATCAAAACAAAATTAAAGGAAAGAGAATCTACTAAATAATAAAAAAGATTCTTTAATATAATTGCAAAAAAAAGGCAATCGTGAGAAATTTCGATTGCCTTTTTTTATTCTTAAAAATAAATATTGTTCTAGAGAATATTATTTCTTTTTTCCGCCCCCTTTGCTCGATTTTGAATCGTATGAGTTGACTGTTTTTTCAACTTTTTTCACATCGCTAGTTTTAACTGGTTTTGTCTGTTTAACCGGTTTGTATTTCTCTTTGTGATTTGAATTTTCTTTCCAAGGATCATCCCCGTCAAAATCAAAATCATTAAAAGCCCCTATTAGTCGAATAGTGTTAGGTAAAGTGGCACCACTAACCCATCTGCCTCCATTCAAGTAAGTGTATCTCTTGCCTATAGGGTCAAAATACACATTGGCTTCCGGATAGTATCTGTATTTCTTTTTTACTCCGTGTGCTTTTGCGTGAGCAGGCGGGTTTTGTGCACTAACAGCGTAAGTTCCCACTCCGATAAAAAATGCAAAAAACAAAATAATCGTTTTAATCGTGTTTTTCATAATAAGTTTTTTTGGTTGATATAATCTTTTAGGAATCAAAGGACTAAAGTTAATGAAAAAGTTGAATGATTTTTTATTTATTATAAAGTAATTTTCCTAGAGAAACTGTTATCTATATCCTTCTTGTGAAATTACAGTGCTTATAATCAATTTTTCAGACAGGAAAATATTTAAAAAAGATAATTCTATTTTT
>DATEOV010000530.1:0-2937 GCA_035273645.1 Flavobacterium sp.
TTCCTAAACAAATCCCAAAAAACGGAATATTATTTTCACGAACATAACGAACGGTTTCAATCTTACCTTCAATTCCTCTTTCTCCAAAACCTGGAGCTACAAGAATTCCATCTAATCCAGATAATTTTTCTTTAATATTCTCAGCATCTATAAATTCTGAATGTATTGAAATTACATTGACTTTGGTTTCATTAGCAGCACCTGCATGAATGAAAGCTTCAAGAATTGATTTGTAACAATCTTGCATTTCAACATATTTTCCAATCAAACCGATATTAACGGTATGTTTTGGAAATTTCAATCTACGTAAGAACGTATTCCAATTTTTTAAATCTGGAGCAGCTTTTTTAGGTAAATCCAATTTTTTCAGCGCCACAACATCCAATCCTTCTTCCAACATTAAATTTGGAACTTCATAAATTGTAGAAGCATCGATAGATTGAATTACAGCTTCTCTTTTTACATTACAAAACAAAGCCAATTTATTGCGAATTTCATCTGAAATTTCATGCTCTGTTCTACAAACTAAAATATCAGCTTTGATTCCGCTTTCCATCAAAGTTTTTACGGAATGCTGAGTTGGTTTAGTTTTTAACTCACCAGCAGCAGCCAAATAAGGAACCAATGTTAAATGGATAACAATTGCATTATTTTCACCTAAATCCCACACCAACTGACGTACAGATTCGATATAAGGTAAAGATTCAATATCCCCAACAGTACCACCAATTTCGGTAATAACAATATCATAATCACCAGATTTACCCAGCAATTGCATTCTTTCCTTAATTTCGTTAGTGATATGAGGAACAACTTGAACCGTTTTACCCAGAAATTCTCCTCTACGTTCTTTTTCTATTACCGAAAGATAAATTCTACCAGTAGTTACGTTGTTCGCCTGAGAAGTTGGAACATTCAAGAAACGCTCGTAGTGTCCTAAATCCAAGTCTGTTTCTGCACCATCATCAGTTACATAACATTCTCCGTGTTCATAAGGATTTAAAGTTCCTGGATCGACATTGATATAAGGGTCAAATTTTTGAATAGTAGTTCTGTACCCTCTTGCTTGTAACAATTTCGCCAAAGATGCCGCAATAATTCCTTTTCCTAAAGAAGAAGTCACACCACCTGTAACAAAAATATATTTCGTTTGATTCATTCTGTTGTTGTTTGTATTGTAGTTATGTAAAAAACGTGGCAAAAGTACAAATTTAATTAGACAATAAACTAATTAGAAAATTAGAAAATGTGCCAATTATAAAATTAATTAAAGTCTGAATTTAATAATTCAAGAAATAGACAAATGAGAATTAGAAAACAATGAATTAAATTCATTTTAAATCAATATTTTTTTAGTCATCAATCTAAAATTATATAATTTTCTAATTCTCCCATTATCTAATTCTTTTAAGGTTTTGGATACTTCTTTTTTATGTTTCGAATTAATTCTTCGAGTCCGTTGAGTTTTAGCTCATAAATTAATTTCAATTGATCGCCAAGTTCTCCTTTTGGAAAACCTTTATTGCTGTACCACACAATGTAATACTCTGGAATATCGATAAGAAACCAACCTTCGTATTTGCCAAAAGGCATTTTGGTGTGGGCCAGTTTTATGAGTTGTTTTTGGTTTTGGTCCAAAGTTGTGAGGTCGTGTTTTTGCACTAAGCTAAAAGCTAAACATTCAAAAGAAAGCTAAAAGTCTGAGTTATATTATAAATCTTGGAGCAGAAAGATTTGGATTTTTTATCATCATCGTCCCGCTTTCCGTTACAATCTTACAAGCCGAACCCCGGCTTATAAGGATTTCCACTACAATCGGGGCTAAGAGTTAAGATTTTGTCTTTTTTGGCATCATCTAAAAAAGGAAAATATTAATAATCAACCTTAGATTAGAAATAATTTTATTTCCAATTAAAAGTAATTCGCTTATCAATATCAGTATTCAAACTCAAGAAAACTGGACAGGTCATTGCAGCTCTTTCCAGAATAGTTTTATCCTTTTGTTCTATAACGCCTTGCATTTCAAAAACAATTTCGATAACGCCAATTTTTCTAGGCTCAGCATTCATAATTTTAGTAACAGAAGCTGTTGAACCTTTAAAATCAACATTCATATCTCTTGCTTTTATACCCATAATAGTCATCATACAAGTAGCCAAAGCATTAGCAACTGAATCTGTTGGAGAAAAAGCTTCGCCTTTTCCGTTATTATCTACTGGAGCATCTGACAAGATTTCACTCCCAGATTGTATGTGTATAGAGGAAGTTCGTAAATCCCCTAAATAAGTTACTTTTGAAGTCATTTTTTTTGAATTTTTTGTTTTCTTTTTCTGCTATCTGAATACTACTTCGCTTCTTTAATAGTCAAATCAGTATCATAATACAGGATATAAACTCCTTTATTAGCATATCCGCCTTCTTCTTTTTTGTGATATTCAAACTTGTTTTCAACTTGTTCGGTTATCATTGTTTCTGCAGTTTCCTGATAAGTTTTATCTTGTGACAAACGCATCATAGTATCAAAAGTAATATCAAAACCACGAATTGCATAAGTACTTGGATTTACTTTATTCTTTTTTCTGTAACTCTGCATGAACATTTGAGCTTCTGGAGTATTATTTTCACGAGTTGCAGAAGGATACATCAAATGCAACTTGGTCAAATTCTCAAAACTGATTTCATCAGTATCCAAAGTTTCATTAGGTTCCAAAATAACAAATTGCACTTGATAACTTGCCATAACACCGAGCATGGTATTTATAGTATATTTAATCATTCCTGTATTGGCAGTTTCCAAAATAACATAATTCATCTTGTCTTTTACCAATAACCTTTTGAAATTCTCTACATCCAAACCACCCGTAGCAGTTAATGGTGCAATTTTTATTTCTTTTTGATTTTCAAAAATGTATTTCCTAATGGTTTTTTTTTTCTTAT
>DATEOV010000531.1:0-7032 GCA_035273645.1 Flavobacterium sp.
CGCTGCTGAAAATGCTGAGGGAATTGTTTCCTTGGATTACAAAATAAAAGGAAGACTGAACCAACAGATGATGCCTGTTTATCCTTCGTTAATAGGTGGAGGAATATTGTCCATAAAAGATGTGAAAGTAAAAGGGATGAAAATGTTTAATGCTGTGGGTAAGACCACAGATCATGAAGAGATTAAGAATCCCGAACTGTCTAAAGTAGATATCAAATCAACAGTAAAGAATAACATCATTACCGTTGAACGCTTTAAATTTAAGTTTGCTGGCTTCAGACCAAGAATTGAAGGAACATCAAGTCTGGATGGTAAATTAAATATCAAAATGAGATTGGGATTGCCTCCTTTAGGAATTATTGGAATTCCGTTAACAGTTACAGGAACTAAGGATAATCCAAAAGTTAAAGTTGGTAAAAAAGGAGATGAAATAGAAGAAACTAAAGATACGGAAGAGTAGGACTAAGATTTTTGTATTGCTAGAATCGAGCATAAAAAAAACAGTACAAAGTGCATTTATGACATTGTCAGCGCAGTTTGTACTGTTTGTTTTTTTATTTGGAAACTCCCGGTAAATTGTGATAGATAAAATCTCCGTGAACACCTGTGAAAGCTAATTTTAGTTCATCAAAAAAAGCTTTGCTGTCGGATTCTTTAGGCCAAGCCGCTTTTTCTAATTCTTCGTGCTTTTCGTTTGATCTTTCTATGTCAGTGAAAGAGTTATAAAAAACAGCTTCCATAAAATCCCTGCTGTCAGAGCCCCAAGCGTGACGAAACGGATAGTAGCCTTGAATGTAAGGATCTTTCAGGGTAACTTTTTCATTATACTCTTTCATACCTTTTCCTTTTCCGGTCATTGACATTTGGGATTTTCGGATATAGACAATCATGGGTTCTTTAGAGGAGGCTTTAAATTCTTTCATGCCAATCGTTTCAATCGAGGAGTAAATTTCGTCTGAGTGCATCGGAACATAATAGCTTCGTTGTTTGTCAAAAAAAGCGGTTCTTGCTTTTTCATCAGGCCATGCTTTTTTTTCAAGATCATCAGAGATAGTTTGTGCTTTTTCAATGTCTTCCCAGGTTTTATAGACATTTACCATAATAACTTCTGTGCTATTTCCGGTGTAATAGTGAGTCAGAATTTCCGAGCCAATTATTAAATCATTTTTGCTCGTTACTTTGTCAAAGTACTCTTGTTCCGTTGCCTTCCAGTCCTTACCGTCGGTATCTAAATTTCTGTGTAGGGTTGTCATTATAATAAATACAGGTTTGGGGGGATCTTGAGCATGAATATTCATGCTTAGAAGGAATGTTAAAATTAACATTCCCAACGAAAAAAAAGGTCTCTTTCTCATAATAAATTAAAAATTAAGTGATTAATTAACAAAAAACATATATAAATTTAGTTAATTGTTAATCAAGTAGTTACAAAATTTCAATTTATTTTTAAGAGAAAAATTAAGGATTGTTTAAACCTCTTTATTTAACGGCAATTCAGCCACAACAAAGGTACTTCCGCCAATATAGATAAAATCGTCTTTTGTAGAATTATTCTGAGCCTCACCGAAAGCTTCCATTACAGAATTGTATGCTTTTCCGATTAGTGAAAATTGCAATGCTTTTTCCTGTAACAATGAAGCTTCTAGACCTCTAGGAATATTCGGTTTGCAAAAGTAATAAGTTGCTTTTTTTGGAAATAACGGTAATACTTCCTCTAGTTCCTTGTCATTGACAACTCCCAATACAATATGCAAGTGATCAAAAGTCTCTTTTTGTATTTGATTCAAAACAATTTCGAGACCGTTTTTGTTGTGTGCTGTGTCGCAAATCACTTTTGGGTTTTTACCCAGTTGTTGCCATCTGCCTTGTAATCCAGTGTTTTTTACTACATGAAGCAATCCTGATTTTATGTTCTCGTCACTTACTTTAAAATTTGTTTGGTCGTTTAAAATTTTAAAAGTTTGAATAACGGTCTTTTTATTGTGTTCTTGATAATCACCAATTAAATCGGAAGGATATGTTTCTGAAATCAAATCGGATGCAAAATAGATTTCGGCTTTATTTTCTTTGGCTTTTGCCAAAAACACAGGTTGGGTTACAGGAGTATATTCGCCAATAACAACTGGAATTTCAGGTTTGATAATTCCTGCTTTTTCGGTTGCAATTAATTCCAAGGTGTTGCCTAAAAACTGAACATGATCAATGCCTATATTAGTAATTACTGAAACTAGAGGTGTAATAATATTAGTTGCATCCAGCCTTCCACCCAATCCCACTTCAATAATGGCGATATCAACTTTTTCTTTGGCAAAATAATCAAAGGCCAATCCAACAGACATTTCAAAGAAACTCATGTCATTGGACTCAAAAAAGGATTTGTGTTGTTCGATGAATTCACAAACAAATGCTTCGGAGATTTCAATACCATTGATCTTGATGCGTTCTCGAAAATCTTTCAGATGAGGTGAAGTATATAGCCCTACTTTATATCCCGCTTCCTGCAGAATGGAAGCCAGCATGTGAGAAGTTGAGCCTTTGCCATTGGTGCCGGCAACGTGGATACATTTTATCTTTTTATGAGGATTATCAAGATGATCTGCCAATAAATTAACATTGGTCAAGTCTTTTTTATAAGCCGAAGCCCCTTGCAATTGATACATTGGAAGTTGATTAAACATCCAGTTTGTGGTTTCTTGATAGTTCATTATTTTTTGATAAAATAGTTGTGAATTGAAATAATTTTCGCTTTTTTTAGTTTAATATTACAGTGAAATTATTTTATGCAAAATTGAAATAATTTTTAGAATTAATGATTATAAACCCAGAATAATATATGTTTAGTTTCATACAATTACAAGCTGATACTCTTACCAATGCTGCGTCCAATGTTGTTATCGAAAAAATAGCACCCAATACAGAAATCTCCGTTTTAGGCTTTATTCTAAAAGGAGGATTTTTTTTAATCCCTATCGCAATCTTATTGTTTTACACTTTTTATGTAATTATAGAAAGGTATTCGTACATTCATAGAGTTGCAAAAGTAGATCCACTTTTGATGCGAGATGTGAAAGATCACTTGACAGCAGGGAATTTCGATTTGGCTCGTTCTATAACCGAGAGAACCAATACAGCTTCGGGAAATGTTATTAAAGAAGGGATTTTATTAATAGGGCGTCCCATTGCAGAGATTGAATCGAATATGGATCGTGCCGCCGATATCGAAATTGCCGAAATGGAACAACATCTGGGACAATTGGGACTTATCGCAGGTATTGCCCCAACACTAGGATTTATCGGAACGATTTCTGGGGTAATCAAGATTTTTTACAGCATTTCGGTAACCGAAAATATCAGTATTGGTAATATTTCGGGAGGATTATATGAAAAAATGATCAGTAGTGGTTCGGGATTAATCGTGGGAATCATTGCCTACAGCGCGTATCACTTGCTGAACGGAAAGATTGACAACTATGCATTGAAAGTGCAAAAGCAAATATTGGAATTCGTAAATATCATCCAAAAAGCATAAATCATGTCTATCAAAAGAAAAAGAAGATTTCACGCCGAAGTCGCCACTTCATCCTTGAGTGACATCATGTTTTTTTTGTTGCTGTTTTTCCTTATTATTTCCACTTTGGCAAATCCAAATGTCATCAAAATGACACTGCCAAAGTCCAAAACCAACGAAAAAACCAATCATCAATACATTAGTTTATCGGTTACGGAAGACAAGAAATTCTTTATCGATAAGCAACCTGTTGCTTTCGAAGAGCTAGAAACCACCTTGATGTCCAAAATAAGTACTCAAAAAGACCAAACGGTTATTGTTAGAATTCCGTTCAATCTGCAGGTACAGGATTTGGTTGATGTGTTGCAAATAGGAGTGAAGAACAACTTGAAATTTGTAATCGCAACGAGTCCGAAGTAAGGTTTTAAAAATCAGTTGGGCGTGACCACAATAAAAAAATGGGCTACTTTAGATTATCTAGAGTCGCCCATTTTTTTATTGCGGTCGGGCTATCCGCGCTACTTCGGTAGCTTGCTTCTATCCCTCACGCACATTTGTGAAACATGAGATATTTTGGATTATTAATTGAGCTTTTTTGAAGTTGATTGTAGCGTTTTTTGTTTTTTTCTATAGTCAATAACGGCTTTTTTCATGCAGTTTTACCACAATATTGTCATTCCGACGGAGGAGGAATCTCAGTTGCGAGATTGACAAAGATTGGTGCTTTTGAACGCGGAGCTATTTGATGAGATTCCTCCTCCGTCGGAATGACAAGTTTGCGAATAATTGAGGTGAGAAGAAAGGGATTGCAATGATAAACGACGCAATTAAAGATTGTTACTTAAGAAAACATCTCCTGGAAAACTAAACCCGTAAACTAGCCCCGATGGAAGTGGTATCTCCCGATTTAGAAAAACAAGGCTTTTTTGCCGTAGTTTTTGTTAATCGGGAATATAACGCACAGCGGGACAACTGTTGATGAGAATACGAAAAGTTGTGCTCCTAATTATTTTAATTCAAATTGAAATTGTAAACAATCTTGCCCACTTGTTTTTCGGGAGCGTCAGAGCTGGCGTCCCATTTGGTATTCATAGCTGCAATTCGGGCTTGATCCAATAGGCATTTTGCGGTGTTGGTTGTACCTTTTGTGCCGGCTACTGCGTTGATGGTGTTTCCATTTCTGTCAACAGAAACTTCTACGACCACTTTGCCAGATTCGTTGCAGGTGTATTTTGGGGCTGGTTTGGAGAGCGCTTTTCTGTTGCCAAGCGAATAGCCGGAACCGCCTCCTGTGCCTCCGCCAGAACCTCCACCACTACCCGGGCCGTAACCGCTGCCATTGCCAATTCCGGTTCCGGTTCCATTTCCACCGCCTGTACCGCCGCCAGAACCTCCTGTGCCGTAATAACCGGTTGCGGCCAGACTTCCGTTTGATTTACCTTTGTTGCCCGCAGTTTTGTCATCGCCGTCACCGCCTTTATTGGAGCCTTTTAGAATGCTCGCCAAGGCGTCGTTGGTACTGTTTGAAACTTTTGGTTTAACGACTTCGGGTTTGATTTCAGGTTTTACAACAACCTCCGTTTTTTTAGGTTTCTCTTTTTGTGGAATTACTATGCTTTCTTCGGTGGCATTCTCCTGAGATAAAATAGCTTCGTCTGGCGTGCTTTTGGAAGGAGCTTCTTTGACTTGGTTTTGTACATTCAAAACCTCGCTTTTGGTATTTTTTCCTGATCCCAAATCACTGTCGCCAAAGTTTAAGGTAACACCACCCCCACCTCCTCCGCCAGCAAGCGCTAGATTGTTTTCTGGATTATATGGTGGCCAGAATCGAATAAAAAATAACAGCAACAATAAGGATGCGTAAATGAGTATGGATAAGACTAATGATTTCTTTTGATCGTTGGAAAGGGTAGAACTCATTGTGGAAATTGAATTAAAAAAGTGTACTTATAAAAACGTTGAAAAGTACTAAAAATTGTCAAGAATAAAAAACAGCAATTGTGTTAAACCCAGAATCGACAATAAAAAAACACGGATCAAACAGTTTTAAAGCTGTTCAATCCGTGTTGGAGATTTTGAATAAATTGTATTTTGTTATGTCAACTGCTTTAAGGCAATCTCAAATGCCGTAGCACTGATATTTGTTTTAGAGTTGTTTAAATCATAAGCTTTTGCAATGGCTTTTTTGATCGTTTCCGAAGTGTCGTTAAAAATGGCTTCGTCGGTCATTTGTACTTTCTTTTCCATGAAATAAGCAAAAACTCTAGCCATTCCGCAATTCGAAATGAAATCAGGAATTAAGCTTACTTTATGGTCTACTTCTTCCATGATTGAACCAAAGAAAATTTCTTTGTCTGCAAAAGGAACATTAGCTCCACATGAGATTACTTCCAATCCATTGGCAATTAAGCTATCTATTTGACTTTGAGCCACCAATCTTGAAGCAGCACAAGGAGTAAATATTTCGGCACCAATTGTCCAGATTCTTTGGTTGATTTCTTCAAAAGGAATCATGTTGTCGGCTATTAATTTATTTCCGTCTTTGGCAAGGAATAATGTTTTTATTTCTTCAAAAGTAAAACCTTCTTCATTAATTAATCCACCGTCTCTGTCAATAATACCAATAATTTTGGCTCCCATTTCGGCCAAATAAAATGCTGCGGCAGAACCTACGTTTCCAAAACCTTGTACAATGGCTTTCTTTCCTTTTACAGAACCGCCATAAATATCGTAGAAATGACGAACCGCTTCGGCAACGCCATAACCGGTAATCATATCGGCAATTGTATATTTTCTGGTTACATCTGGTGAGAATCTTGGGTTTTCGATTACTTTAATTACACCTTGACGTAATTGTCCAATTCTATTGATTTTATCAGCTTCCGTAGGTTTGAAGTGTCCGTTGAAAACACCTTCTTGCGGATGCCAAACACCACATTCTTCAGTCATTGGAATTACTTCGTGTATTTCATCTACGTTCAAATCGCCACCTGTTCCGTAATAACTTTTTAATAATGGGGAAACCGCTTTGTACCAACGTTGCAAAACACCTTTTTTGCGGGGATCGTTTGGGTCAAAATTGATTCCAGATTTAGCACCGCCAATCGCTGGTCCAGAAACCGAAAATTTCACTTCCATGGTTTTTGCCAATGACAAAACCTCATTCATATCAAGTCCTTTTCTCATACGTGTTCCACCACCCGCAGCACCACCACGAAGAGAGTTAATCACGGTCCAGCCTTCAGCTTCGGTTTCAGAATCTTTCCAGTTGAAAATGATTTCAGGAGCTTTATTTTCGAATTTCTTTAATAAATCTTTCATATTATTGTGATATATTTATTTTTGACAAATATATGAAAGGTTTTATGAGAAATATGTATTTGGTATATTTTTTTTTGCCTTTGAGTTTTATCAATAAAAAATGCTTTTATATCTTCGATAGATACAAAAGCATTTCTGTATTTTAGTTTCTTTTTAAAAGAGAATGAGCATGATAATATTGGTATTGGCAACCAATATAAAGT
>DATEOV010000532.1:0-10077 GCA_035273645.1 Flavobacterium sp.
CATAGAGCGTGTAGTCATTTGGTACAAGACCGTTAAATACATTCGATAACTGATACGTTATCCCGTCCAGACTATATTCCATTCCCGTTTGGGGGGCGGCTATGGAAACTGTCCCGGACGGGATCGTACAGGTAGGTTGAACAATACTTATAACGGTTGGAGATATTGGAGCTGTCGGAACAGCGTTTATTCTCGTAGCACTTGCAGATGTAGCTAAACAGGTGGCATCGGCAGTATTTCGAACATAGAGCGTATAGTCGTTTGGCACAAGACCATTAAATACATTTGCTAATTGATATGTTGCTCCGTCCAAACTGTATTCTTTTCCAATTTGACTCGCAATTGAAATAGAACCAGAAGGCACAGCACAAGTAGGCTGAACAACGCTTAAACTAGTTGGTGCCGCTGGAGCAGTTGGAATCGCATTGATTCTCGTAGTACTTACAGATGTAACTAAACAAGTAGCATCGGTAGTGTTTCGAACATAGAGCGTATAGTCATTTGGTACAAGACCATTAAATACATTTCCAGATTGATATGTTGCTCCGTCCAAACTGTATTCCTTTCCAGTTTGAGCCGCAATTGTAATAGAACCTGAAGTCACAGCACAAGTAGGCTGAACAACGTTTAAACTAGTTGGTGCCGCTGGAGCAGTTGGAATCGCATTGATTCTCGAAGTAGTTATTGATACTGCAGAACAGGTAAAATCCAATATATTTCTAACATACATTGTATAGTCACTTGGAGGCAAAAGTTCAAAAACAGTAGAGGATTGATAATTGATTCCATCCAAACTATATTCCATTCCTTGTTGAGGAGTAATTACAATAGTCCCCGATGGAATTGCGCAAGTAGGCTGAATGCTATTGGAAACGGTCGGAACTAAAGGAGCGGTTGGTGTAGCATTTATTTTTGCAACAGAAGTTGAGGCTACAGAGGTACAACCATTGGCATTTGAAACTTTAAAAGTATAATCCGAGGCTGCTACTAAACCTGTAAACAAATAACTAGTACCCGAACCAATTACGGGAGTACCCATTGATGGAATAATAGTCCAATTTCCAGTTGTTGGCAATCCGCTAAATAAAATACTACCTGTATTTACTGCACATGTTGGTTGGGTAATACTATTGATAATAGCGGGTTGTTGCTTATCTAAAACAGGACTTACCTTTAATCTATTGATACTTTCGCAACCAATTAGGGGAGTTGTAGATTGTTGCACTACATAATAATCGCCTCCAGTAACAATTAAAGTATTTGAAGGCAAAACAGTCCCTCCATTTAAAGCATCGTACCAAATTATATTTGAATTGTTTATGATTCCATTTAAAACAATCGAATTAAGTGTTGCGTTTTGGGATTCGCAAAAAAGTGGATTTGCCGTAACAATTGTCGGAGTTAAAGGATCAACTATTACTACCGAAATTTCAAGACGATTAACACTTTCGCAACCTGAAACATTTTGAGTGGCATAATACTTTGTCCCATCTACCAAAGAAGTTGTCACAGGCAAAGAACCACCAGCAATTGCCGCATTATACCATAAAATTGGAGTGCTACCCGAAACTGCTAAATCCGTTATTTTAGCGGATTGACTTGAACAGAACAATTGTATCCCATCGCCTGTTGGGCTTGATGGAGCATTTATTGCAACATCTACAACAACTCTAGGTGTACTTTCGCAACCTGATACCGTTTGAGAACCATAATAAGAGCCATCAATTAAAGGGGTTGAACTCAACAATGGTGTATTTCCTGTGGCCGATGAGTACCATTGTATATTAGTTCCAGAAGTAGCTTTAGCAGTAAGAGAGGCAACAGTTGCATTCTCGGATTCACAAAAAGTCAAACTTCCACTTATCGTTATTGCAGAAGGCTTATTAATAGTAACTGTTACACTTAACTTCAATACACTTTCACAACCAGATACAGTTTGTGTAGCCGAATAAACACCATCTGTCAATATTGAACTCGAGGTTAATAAAGTCCCTAGAGAATCATACCACTTCACATTAGTTCCTGCAACTATTAGATCAGCCACCGTTGCTGAATTACAAAAGACCGGATTGGCAACAGTCGTTGTCGGAGCGACTGGTTTATTTATGCTAACAATTACCTTTAATCTTTCAAAACTTTCACAAAGCAATCCTGTTGTTGCCGTTTGAGAAGCATAGTAATCTTCCGAATCAACTAAAACAGTACCACTTGACAAGGCAGATCCTCCAGTTGCATCTGTATACCACTGCACTCCTGTTCCAATAGCTATCAAATTTCCAACAGTTGCATTTTGAGATTCGCAGAAAGTTTGATTAGATGGGCCCGTTGGTTTTGATTGCGAATTAATGGTTAACGAAACGGGTGTTCTTGCTGAACTTAAACAACCATCAACCGTTTTTCTAGCTTCTGCATAATAGGTATATACACCTGGCAAGATTACTGTTGGCGGATAAGTAAGACTATTAGCTATCAATGGAACTCCTCCACTGTTGTTACTATACCAATCAATAGTTTCTCCCGCATTAACCGTAGCTGACAAAATTGGATTTACTTGCCCTTCACAAATAGATTTATCTCCAATGTTTATTGGATTACTTATAATTGCACAAGCACAATTTGGAGCAACTACAGTAAATGTTTCAACACAACCATTTCCTTTATCGGCATTAATAGTAATATTTGTCCCTGCAGGAATACTTGTAATCGAATTCCCTACTATCACACCTACAGCTGGTAATCTCGTAATGACACTACCACTTGCAACGGTAAAATCTACATCGTACGTTAATAAATCTAACGAACACGTTTTTGTTGTCACATTCAAAAATGGAGAATCTTTTATTTCTAATGTAACAGCCGTTCTCGAAATACTGGAACAGGACGCAATACTGTTTTGAGCAAAATAAGTAATCGATCCAACTGAATTCCAGACTGGATTCGTAACTACATTTCCATTTGTCATCGCATCATACCAAACAATAGTTCCAGCTGAAACAGTTGCTGTTGCAGTTAACGTTTGTAATGGACTGCTTGCACAAACTGATTGATTCCCTCCACTTGTTGGAATCACAGGATTATTTATAGTAACAGTATTTGCATATCTAGAAGCGCTTTCACAAGTTCCAATGGCTTGAGAAGCATAGTAAGTAGTTCCTGAAACCAAAACCTCAGAACTTAAAAGAGGACTCCCTCCATTTAAATTGGCATACCATTTAATTGTACCTAATCCAGACGCTACTAAATTGGCTATTGTCCCAGCATTACAAACCGTCTGAGACCCAGTACCAGTTGGAATAGCTGTTGTATTTATTGCTATTGTGGATGAACTTCTTGGAAAACTCTCGCAGGAAAGAGTTCCTGTTAGCGTTTGAGTAGCATAATAAGTTTCACCATCTACCAAATCTGTATTGGGATCTAATGGTAAATCTCCCGCAGGAGCTGCATACCATTTTACAGCCGTCCCTGTTGCAACCAAATCAGAGACTTTTGCAATGTTACAAAACGTCTGCGTCGCAGCTACTGTCGGCCCAGAAGGATTATCGACAATAACATCTACTTGCAAACGAGAAATACTTTTACAGGAAGTCGTTGCATTCGTTTGTTCTGCAAAATAGGAACCTGTTACTAGATCAGTATTGACAGGAAGCGCAGTGCCGCCAACTGCCATTGTAAACCATTCTATATTATTTCCAGTCGCAACCAAATCAGACACTTTTGGACTGTTCAGTTTACAAAAATTTTGATTAGACAAACCTGTTGGAGCACCCGTAACGTTATAAACAACAGTAATATCAGCAGATGAAACAGAACATTGACCACTTGAAATTGTCCATGTAAAAACATAGGTTCCGGTAGCACTAACAGTCGCAGTCGCACTCCCAAGTGAACTATCACTAAAAGTAACCGTACCTGGCCCCGATTTTTTGGACCAAACTCCCGCTCCTATTGATGGTGTATTTCCCCCAAGAACTGCACTAGTTAAAGAACATCTAGATTGATTTCCTCCTACTGTCGCAACAGTTGGATTAGCCACAAAATTCATAGGCATACTAGCAGTAGAATAACAAGGAGTCAAAGCTGCTCCTGCCACTACAACTGGATTTGGTGATTCCAAATTATAATCAATAGCACCACTACCATAATCACTCGTCCTTGTAGCCGGACTCAAAAATGAGTTGGTCACATTATAATTGGACGAAGTGTTATCCTGCATTGTAAAAGCAAAAAACTTAACGTCACCGCCAGTATATCCAACTAATGCTTTTGAAACCTCAACTTCGAATCCCAAATTATAATCAGAAGTACCAGTATTATTCTTATTCACTCCCATCACAGCAGTCGGAGAACCTGTAGCTGCAGTACCTAAATAGGTTTTCGTAGAATTCCCGGTTTTTAATTCAATTACATCGGCATAATAATTTGTTTCCCCATTATCAGTGGCAATGGCAATGCAATAATCAGCAGCAAAATAAGAATCAAAAGTACTCGGATTGTTGTTGAAATAATTAAAAGCCCTGACATCTGGAAGCGAGCCATTTTCATCCCCATAATTGGAAACATTAAATCCCCCTGGTTTAGTATCCAGGAAAACCATAATTCTTCTGTAATTTATAGCTTTACCGGCAATACCAAAAACTAATTTATCTTCCGTCGGGCTTATTTTTAAAGCATTTATATATCCATTTGAAGCTAGTCCAGATAATGTTGCCGAAAGAACATTATCCTCTAAAACACCTGTTCCCCAAGCATTTTCCGTAAGAGATCCATCCAATGTCACTGCATATCGAGATCGAACACTTACTATTTGCCCATTGGTCAAAGAATTTGTAATATAAACTCTGCTGCTTGACATTGCTTGTTTGACAACACCATCAACCGAAAATTCAAATAAATCGGCTCCACCTGTAGCGGTAAAAGTTATTGAGGTCCCTAAACATAAAGGATTCAAAGTATTATTTGCTGGATTTGACGACAAAGAAACTGCCGGCGGAATATTATATACCGATGCTACCACTGGAACACGTGTACTGGTTCCTAAACCTGATCTAGCAGACACATAAAAAGTAGTTGTAACTGATACAGTAGGACTATAAGTATTCCCAGTAGCCAAAACCGTTGTACTGGTTTGACTTGCATACCATTCTATAATGTCCCCACTTGCTCCTGTAGCCGAAAGATTGATTACTCCTGGACCACAAGAACTTCCCGCAACTGTTGTAGGCGGAGTAACAACTGCTAAAACATTCTGATTTTTATAGAACGTTTTATGTGATGAATTTTTGCTTTTAGCGCTTTTTAAAAATAAAATTTCACTTTTATTTTTAGTTAACAAAGTTAAATTCTCAAAATTTGAAGCAATTACTACATTACTTAATATAATAGCAATTAGTAAAATTAAACGTAGTTTTATTTTCATCAACCTAAATTTATTGTTAAAAAAATAACGATTTGACAACATACAAGGCTTTAAAAGTAAACCTTTATTTACTTTGCAACAATGACTTTTTTTTTACAATAAAACTACAACGATGTAGTCTTTGTTAATGTTTATAAGTTAGTAGGTTAATACCACTTTTTCTTAATAAATTGCACCTTAGTCGATTAAAGATTATGTTTAGTCGATTATTTTATCACTCCCCTATTTAAATCCAAACAACGATTCAACATACAACTTGAAGCATCAAAATCAAGGCAACTACACAAATAAATAAGCAGATTATTAACTAACACTTTGCCCTTCAATCCAAATATTAAAGAACAAGACACACGAACATAAAAAACAAATGCCGGGACAACAAATAACAAAATGTTATATGTTGTCCCGGCATTTCCAAATCTAACTAAACTTAACCTTTTTCTTTAAGCTATATTTTCACCACAAATCCTCCATTTGGTTTCATTTTCACTTTGAACTTTTTGTTATTTGTTTTTGAAATAACCTGTTGTTGAAAACCTTTCTCATTTTCCAAAATGATATAACCGGATTCTTTGATTACAAATGACAAGTCAATTTCTATTTCTTTGGCTTTATTTTCTCCATTAATTCCAACAATGTGCCAAACATTATCTTTTTTTCTAGCCATAACAATATACTTTCCAGGGTATCCATCTATAAATTTGGAATCATCCCAATTCGATGGAATGTCTTTTAGATAATCCGCCACGTATTTTGGCATTTTAGCCATCCCAACAGGCGTTTCTGCAATGTGCTGAATTCCCGACAAGAATAAAATTGGCAAAGCCAACTCAAATGCTGGTGATGTTTTACGTTTGATATTCGGAATAGAATCCAAAACCATAGGAGTGAAATCCATTGGGTCAAAAACGTTTCTGGCAAAAGGAAGCATTGCGCAATGGCTAGCTTGTAAATCAGCAATGTCTTGAAAAAAAGTGATATATTCTTGCCCTTTCACAGCCTCGGTAGTCAATAAATTAGGATAGGTAAGTTGCAAACCTCTAGGCAAAGTAGCTCCGTGAGAATTGACCAATAATTGATGTGCTGCAGCGTCTTTCAACATGGCGTGATAATACGCAATCATCGATTGCCCATCACCTCCAAAAAAATCAACTTTGACTCCAGCAATTCCCATTTCTTGTAATCTTGAAAATTCTTTATCTCTATCGGCGTGGCTTAGCAATTTACTTTTCGGATGGTATTCTGTACTATTCCAAGATCCTGATGAATTGTACCAAACCAATAGTTTTACGTTTTTTTCTTCGGCATGGGCTACCAGCTCCTTCATTTTAGCATCACCAATCCTAGTATCCCAATCAGCATCAATCAAGCAATATGACCAATTCATATCAGAAGCATAATCGATAAACTGTAAGGTAGTTTCAAAATTAACTGAATCATCTTTCAGTAAAACCCAACTCCAAGAAGACAATCCGCTTTTAATAAAAGATGTATCCATGGGAACTGCAGGATCAGCTAAATCGGTTCCTAAAGTACTTTCAGTAATGGTTTTCAATGAACCGATAGTTATAATTCGCCAAGGCGTGTACCAAGGTAATTGTGACTCTGGATTAAGTGCGCCGTTTGGGAAAATCTCTTCTTTTTGCGGAAAAGTTACCTGCAACGCTTTTGAAGTATCATTATATACTAATCGGCTTCCACAATAATTATCTTGTAATCCTGTTTCAGTAATCAAAACCCAAGCATCATTGGCATTAAACAAAGCAGGACACACCCACCCTTCTCCAATTACAGGTTTCGTATTTACAGGAACTCCCATATAATAATGCTCTTCGTATGACGGATTGGTTTCTTTCCATCCCGTTTTGGCTTTGGACATCGGTTGTAACCATGCTTTTGCGGAAGCATCAAAATTATAAGTGGTTTTCTCTTCGATTATTTTTTTTATATCATTAGAAATTTTTGGAAAATGGTAACGCAAAGCAACTCCGTCATGTGAAAGCTGAAAAATAATTTCCACATCCTCACCTGTACTATTTTGCAAGCTCACTGTATATTGCTTTGCAGTATAGCTGATGTTTTTTCTTTTCCCTTGCAACATATTATATGAAGACTGAACAGCTTTCGCTTCAGATACTTTTACAATCTTCATATCGGTATAAAAATTACCGTCTTCCCGAACAATTCCAAGCTCTGAAGTATTGATGACTAATTTGTTTTTAAAGAAAACTTTATAATAAGGTGTTTTCTTTGGAGTCAGATTAAATTCAACTTTTATTGTTTTATCGGAGTTGACAAACGAATAATCGGTAGCATTTTCAGCAAAAGACGCTAGCGAAATAGCTAACACAAGAAAGCAATATATTTTCTTCATAATTATAAGCGTAAAATAAACACTTATAATTATGAAGAAAATATTAATAAATAATGATGCTCTTGAAAAATTACGATTCTGATTGTAAAATACTTATGATTTTCAAAAAAGATGAGATTTCAAGAAAACAAAACCCCATAAAACCAAAAAAACCTCTTCTTTCGAAGAGGTTTTTGTACCCGGAGCCGGAGTCGAACCGGCACGGTTTCCCACAGGTGTTTGAGACCAGCGCGTCTACCAATTCCGCCATCCGGGCTTAGCTAGACATGAAATAATAAATAATTATTTCAACGCAATAAAGAGATAATATACATTAACAATTATCTTTTCCTTTAACACGGTGCAAATGTAAAAAATATTTTTAAACATTCTAATAAAAATACTTAAATTTTTCCTTTCAGAGTTGATTTTATTTTCTAAATTTGCACCTCGTTAAAAACGATACACACAACTAACTACAAAACAACAAATTAAATGTCACACCTAGAACCAGAAGCTAAAATTTTTGCTTGTTCAAAAAGTGAATATCTTGCAGAGAAAATTGCAAAGGAATACGGAATCCCAATGGGGAAAGTTACCATGTCTACTTATAGTGATGGTGAATTCCAACCTTCTTACGAAGAATCAATCAGGGGGTTACGTGTATTTATCGTTTGCTCAACGTTTCCTACTGCCGATAATTTAATGGAATTATTGTTGATGATTGACGCTGCAAAACGCGCATCAGCAAGACACATTACAGCTGTTATACCTTACTTCGGTTGGGCAAGACAGGACAGAAAAGACAAACCAAGAGTGCCGATTGGAGCCAAACTAGTAGCAAATTTACTAGACGCTGCAGGAGCAACAAGGATAATGACCATGGATTTGCATGCTGATCAAATACAAGGATTCTTCGAGAAACCAGTTGATCACCTTTTTGCATCCACTATCTTTTTACCATACGTAGAAAGTTTAGGTCTAGACAATTTAATGATTGCTTCACCAGATATGGGAGGATCGAAAAGAGCATACGCTTATTCTAAATTCTTAAATTCTGAAGTAGTTATCTGTTACAAACAAAGAAAAGCAGCCAACGTTATCGAAACAATGGAGCTTATCGGAGAAGTAAAAGGGAAAAATGTAATCCTAGTGGATGACATGATTGACACAGGAGGAACTTTGGCGAAAGCTGCCGATTTAATGATCGAAAAAGGAGCCTTAAGCGTAAGAGCAATTTGCACACATGCCATTTTATCGGGCGGTGCTTACGAAAAAATTGAAAATTCAAAATTGTTGGAACTAATCGTAACCGATTCTATTCCGTTAAAAAAACAATC
This sequence comes from Flavobacterium sp., assembly GCA_035273645.1. Taxonomy (GTDB): domain Bacteria; phylum Bacteroidota; class Bacteroidia; order Flavobacteriales; family Flavobacteriaceae; genus Flavobacterium. The sequence continues at coordinate 9,110 of DATEOV010000532.1, forward strand.
AAACAAAATAAGAGTTGTGAGTTGCGCACCACTTTTTGCTGAAGTAATGCACATGGTACACCACAACAATTCTATTAGCGGGAAGTTTTTAATGTAAAAAGCAATATGCTGTAAGCTTTAAGCAATAAGCTACAGTTCGCCTAAAGCCTAAGGCTTCAAACAAGAGTTTAATTAATAACTATAATAAATATTTACAATGAAATCGATTACAATTAAAGGATCAGAAAGAGAAAGCGTGGGCAAAGTAGCTACTAAAGCCTTACGTAATGCTGGATTGGTTCCTTGCGTATTATACGGAGGAAGTCAAGCAGTTCATTTTTCAGCGGAAGTTATAGCTTTCAAGAACTTGGTTTACACTCCAAACGCGCACACAGTTGTGATTGAGCTTGGAAACGGTAAATCATTCAATGCTGTTTTACAAGACATTCAAGTTCACCCGGTATCTGACAAAATTTTACATATTGACTTCTTTCAAATCTTTGATGACAAAGAAATCACTATTGAAGTTCCAGTAAAAATCGTTGGTAACTCTAAAGGAGTTATGGCAGGTGGAGATTTACGTTTGAACAACCGTAAATTAAAAGTTAAAGCTTTACCAAAAGATCTTCCAGATTTCGTTGAAGCTGACATTACACCTCTTGACATGGGTAACAAATTATACGTTACTAAAGTGCCAACACCAAACTTCAAAATCATGCACCCAGACAATACAGTAATTTGTCAAGTGAAGATCTCTCGTGCGGCTATGAAAGCAGCTCAAGAAGCAGCAAAAGCAGCAAAAGCTCCTGCAAAAAAGAAAAAATAATACTTTTTCAATCTATATCAAAAGCATCAGTTTCACAACTGGTGCTTTTTTTTTGAGTTGAAGCGAAAGATTAGGCATTTCAGGAAATAGGATTCCCGCTATCCTTCCAAATCTTTTATTTTTAAAAGAAAAAATAAAAGGATTTTCCCTCCCATCGGGGCTA
>DATEOV010000533.1:0-4234 GCA_035273645.1 Flavobacterium sp.
CCGGGAGATGCCAGAACGGATACGTCAATTATTTTGGAATTGGCCAAGCGTTTGGGAGTGAAAGACAAGTTCACTTATGAGAATAGTGAAGCCATTTTTAATGAATTGCGAGTTGCTTCCAAAGGAGGGACAGCAGATTACAACGGAATCACCTATAAACGAATTGAGGATAATATGGGAATCTTTTGGCCTTGCCCAACCGAAGACCATCCGGGAACGCCAAGATTGTGGGAGGACAAAAAGTTTAAGACCCCTGATGGCAAAGCACATTTTAATCCCGCACCATACAAGCTTCCGGGCGAAGTTACCGATACAGATTATCCTGTGATTTTGACCACAGGACGAGTGGTGTCCCAATATTTGAGCGGTACACAAACCCGTAGAATCGGTAAATTGGTGGATCAGTATCCAGAACCATTATTGGAAATTCATCCAAAACTGGCACAACAATACGGAATCAAACAAAGAGAATTAATAAGGGTTTCCACCCGACGCGGAGAAGGAATTTTTCCGGCGAATATTGTAGAAACCATACGGGAGGACACTGTTTTTATTCCATATCACTGGTCGGGAAAAAAATCGGCGAATCAATTAACGCCGGGGACATTGGATCCTATCTCCAAAATACCGGAGTTCAAGGTATGTGCCTGCCACTTGGAACCGCTGAAGGAAATAGCGGCTCCCTCCAAAGAATCAACAGCGTATGCAAGTGTTTAATCTATAAAAAGGAAGTATGAATTACACCAGTTTCAATAAAAACGAGGAATTTTTTGTAGATATGCAACGTTGCATTGGCTGTAAAGCCTGTGAAATGGCTTGCGCCGAGTGTGAGACCAACGGTCAGGAATCCTTAATCAGCGTCAATTATGTAGATCGGGCTTCAACTGTGCAAACCACCGTGCAAGTGTGTATGCATTGTGACGATCCTGTATGTGCCAATGTGTGTCCAGCTGATGCTATATCCAAAGACGAAAACGGAATCGTACATACCGCCAATACCGAAAGATGCATTGGCTGTTCCAATTGCGTGATGGCTTGTCCGTTTGGCGTGCCGAAAAAAGAAGAGTCCTACGATTTGATGATGAAATGCACGATGTGCTATGACAGAACCAGCATTGGCAAAAAACCAATGTGTGCCACAGTTTGTCCAAGCGGTGCTTTGTTCTTTGGAACGAGAACCGAAATCGAGGAAATGCGTCCGAACAGCACGCCTGTCAATACGTTCATTTTTGGTAAAGAAATAGTAAATACCAAAGTGAATATCATGATGCCAAAAGGAAGTACGGAGCTGATTATTTATTAGTCTCGTAATCCCCGAAGGGGTTAACTTCACAGGGATTTAAACCTTAAACTCTTAAACCTTTAAATTTTTTACACCATAAAAAAATGTCGAAAGAAGATAATTTAAATAAAAATTGGAAGAAAGACTTTCCGATTCTCAAACAACAAGCGACCAATGTGAGTCGTCGCGATTTTGCCAAATTCCTGACGCTTGTTTCGGGCGGACTGATGGTAGGCAGCGGACTTGTAGCCGCCAAAGCTTATTTGCTTCCCAAAGAGGAAGTCGAAGGAGAACATTTTGTGTGCAAGAAAGATGAGGTTCCTTTAGGTGGTACACGAGCTTTTGTAATTGAGGGAAGCACCATACCGTATATTTTAATTCATCTCGAAAATGGGGATTTCAAAGCCTACGAGCAAAAATGTACCCATCTTTCGTGTTCCGTATTTTACAAACCCGGTACCGGAATCATTCATTGTCCTTGTCACGAAGGATCTTTTGATGCCAAAACAGGAGATGTTCTGGCAGGCCCTCCTCCAAGAGCATTGCCGAGTTTGGAAGTTTTTTTCAAGGAAAGCGATATTTATGTCAAAGCGTCTGAGCGCGAAGAACAAGCTGTTTAAAAACTAAAATTAAAAGCTATGAGTACCTTTAGAACCAGTCAAAATCAAGCGAATCCCAACAAACTCAATAACATTCTTTCGACTTTGATATTCATATTAATTTTGAATGTCACTATCCAGATTTGGTTATTATATGCCTCGTTGAACAATGCTTTAGAAAATAATAAAGAAATTTTAATACCAGCATTTATTGCCTCGTTAATCTTATTTTTAATAGGCTTTAGCTGGCTGTATTACTTGCCATCAGGTAATAAACCGCAACAAAAATAATGCTAGAAAATCTCTTATTCATTACAATCCCTGTTTAACGACTGGGATTTTTTATTAGAGATAATTTGGGCGTGACCCCGCTGAACAAAGGGGCTTATTTATAGTGTCGCTTACTCAGCCCCTTTTTTCCGCGGGGTCGGGCTATCCATGCTACTTCGGTAGCTTATTTCTATCCCTCACGCAGCTTACAAGATATTTTGGAAAAACGAGAGATAAATCCTTTTCATAACAAGTTCTTTTATTGTAGTTGAAATCCGTTATATTTATGACGTAATTTATAACAAGTTTGATTAGAGATTTTTAGTCGAATTGTTAGTACGACTAACATAACAGATAAACCTCAATGAGCAAAAAAACATTACTATTATTTGGTTTTATCATACTGAAATTTATTTTGCAATATTCATTAATAAGCTCTGACTACGATTTGCAGCGGGATGAATATTTGCACCTTGACCAAGCCCATCATTTGGCTTGGGGGTATTTATCGGTGCCGCCTTTTACTTCTTGGATTTCCTATATTATTTATCTTTTGGGGAATTCGGTTTTTTGGATAAAATTTTTTCCGGCCTTATTTGGTGCCTTGACGATTGTTGTAGTATGGAAAGCAATCGAAGAATTAAAAGGTAGTTTGTTTGCCTTAATTTTGGGAGCAACCTGCGTGTTTTTTTCTGCCCTTTTAAGGCTGAATACTTTATATCAGCCCAATTCTTTTGATGTGTTATGTTGGACCACTTTTTATTTTATTTTAATCAAATACATCAATTCCAAAAATGCCAAATGGTTTTTCATCGGGGCAATTGTATTTGCTTTTGGTTTTCTGAATAAATACAACATTGGATTTTTGATTATTGGATTGATTCCTGCTCTTATCTTGACTGAACAGCGTAAAATTTTTGGTCAGCCCAAATTGTATGTTGCCTTTGCTTTGGGATTGTTATTAATTTTGCCAAACCTTTTATGGCAATACAATAACAACTTTCCGGTGATTCATCATTTAAAGGAATTGGCTGATACACAGTTGGTCAATGTGGATAGATTGGAATTTTTAAAATCACAATTACTCTTTTTTATTGGTTCCTTTTTTGTCATTCTATCTGGATGGCTGGCTTTGTTATTGTACAAACCGTTTCATAAGTACAGACTTTTCTTTTGGAGCATTATTTTTACGCTTGTTGTTTTTATGTATTTCAAAGCCAAGGATTATTATGCAATTGGACTTTATCCTATTTATATTTCCTTTGGTTCCGTTTATTTGGCTAGCCAATTAAAAGAGGGGTGGAAAAGATATTTGCAACCTGTTTTAATTCTATTGCCAATACTACTTTTTATTCCGATGTACAAAGCCTTTTTTCCAAACAAAAGCCCCGAATACGTAGTGGAACATGCCAAAACGTACCAAAAGTATGGTTTGCTTCGATGGGAAGATGGGAAGGATCATCTGTTGCCGCAAGACTTTGCAGATATGTTGGGTTGGAAAGAATTGGCAATAAAAGTAGATTCTGTTGCAGCAACTCTTCCAGATTTGGAACACACCTTGATTCTTTGCGATAATTATGGACAGACTGGCGCCATCAATTATTATACAACCAATAAGAAAGTGGTTGCCCATTCCTTCAATGCCGACTACATAAATTGGCTTCCATTGGATAAAGAAATTAAAGATGTCATTTTGGTAAAAGAGGATGACGATGATGACAAAGGTAGAACAAGAGAAATCCCAATATTCGACACGGTTTATTTGGCGGGTAAAAGAATTAATAAGTTTGCCAGAGAATCAGAAATTTCCATTTATGTTTTGCGAGGAGCAAAAATAGATATCAGCAAAAGGATAAAGGTCGAAATGGAAGAGAAGAAAAATTATAAATAAAAAATATTCGATTGAAATCAATCTGTTAAAATGTTCTTATGTTGTGTAACTATTTGATAATTAGTATTTAAATTTATTGCCCAAAATTTATAAAAATCATTTACCAATGGAGACATCAGATTTTACAACAACCATATTAGTTGACCAAACTCCCGAAGAGGCATTCAAAGCCATCACAAATGTTCGTGGATG
>DATEOV010000534.1:0-2238 GCA_035273645.1 Flavobacterium sp.
ATGGAAAGTTATTGATAATATTATTTTCTAATGATTTAGGATGGAATGGGTTTTATAATGGAAAAGAATTGCCGTCTGATGATTATTGGTTTAAGACCAGCCTTGATGATAAGACCTTTCTTTCTGGGCATTTTACTCTAAAACGATAAAGATCCGTTGTCACATGTGCGTGAAGAATCATACTTGTAATTATTTTTCATAATATTTGGAAATTTAATTTGGTGAGAAAAATAAATGAAGAGACAAATAAAAACTATAGATAAAATTCACTTCAAATCATTTATATTTAATGACAATAATTAGTTTATCATATAGATAATCTCTAGAAGTAAATCCTGCCATCAAATATTACAATAACGAAAGAATAAAGCTGAATTTAAACGGAATGAGCCCGATACAATATCGAGCTCATTATTATCAAAATTAATTATAAATTCGTCTAAACTTTTGGGTGCAGTCTATGTATTGGAGACGGCTTTTAGTTTTTATTTAAACAATTTATGGTGTTGTTGCAGGTTCTGCTGGCTTTTTCTTTTTAAATAGTCCGTTGATTAAATCTCCGGCTTTCTTCTTGATGTCTTCTTTTTGGGCACTGGTTTTAGTGGTGTCAGTGCCAGGTTTTGCGTTGGTATTTATGTATTTATCCAATGCTGAACCTCCCTTTTTGAGCAATTTATCCGATTGCTGTTTGGCCAATTGCATAGTTAAGTTAGTCACTGCCGCTTTCATATCGGATGAGATTTTTGGATTGCTAAATGTTCCGGTCATTAATGCCGTTACAGGAATGTTCTCAAATTTAGCCGCATCTGCAGGTGACATTTTCGAGATATAAGCATTAGCTTCTTTACCGAGGTATTTGGCAGGAACATTAAATTTGATGTTGTAGTCCATATTTTGGTCAAAACCATGAGAACCACCCACAACCGCTTTGATGTCTTGGTATTTAATTTCAAATGGTTTTACGTTTACTTTTCCGTCTTTAAAAGTAAGTGCCGCTTTGATATCATTAAGGTTTACTTTACTTAAATCAACGAATTTTAAATTGGAAGTCAACGCTGTTAACAAAGTCGAGTTGCTTGAATTTATGGTTGTAGAAAGTAATTGTCCGATCAAATCACCGGAAATTGTTTTCAAGTCCGGGGTCATTTCAGTGGCATCAAGATTTCCGTTCAATTTGATGGTGGTGTTGATTTTTCCATTAACAATACCTGCAATTGGTGCTATTTTTTTAAGCATATCCAATTGGGTAAAACTTTGTTGAATGTCAACTTGATTTAAGTTAAGATTCATGTCAAAAACAGGTGTTTTTCCTTTGGTGGAAACTGATCCACTGGCACCTATATTTCCTCCAAAAATGGATGTTTTTATATTCTCCAAAGTTACTTTCTCGTCTTTGATAATCATTTTTCCTGAAACATCTTTCAGGGTTAGATTGTCATATAAAACGGTATTTGCTTTTGCAGTAAGCGTACAATTTAAGAAAGCAGGGATTTTCAAAGGTTCTGATTTCTTAGTTTGTGATGGTTTTGCTTCAGTTGCTTCAGTTGAGGCTGGAGCAGTGCTGGTTGTCATGAAATCATCGACTGCCAATTGGTTGGAAGTCATATTGAAATTTCCTTTCAGTTCTTGTTTTCTGAACATAAAACCATAAAAATTATCCAAAACCCCTGTTACGCTAAGGTCGCTTTTTCCAGTTTTTGCATTGAATTGTTTTAAATGAACTTGGCTAGGATTGAATAGTACTAATGCGTTGCTGATGGTCATGTTTTTGCCATTAGCATCAGCATAATTGAATCCGGTTAAACCGATGGTTCCTGCATTGTTTATGTTTTGGTACTGACTTTTTTCTACCGAAGCCATATCAAATTTGGTAGTTACATCCGCTTTCAAAATTCCGGTAAGCGGTTTGTCCAGTTTTACAGGATAGGCTTTAGAAAGATTGGCCAAGTTGATGGTTCCTTTTAAAGCGGCATCAACCAATGCATTGGTGGTAATGTTTTTGATGTTGGCTTTGGCATTAAAAACATCTTGGTCGATTCGGAATGATAGTTTGTCCAAATTAACGTAAGTGTCATTCATTATACCAGTTTCGTTTACAATCTTAGTATCGATAACAATACTTTGAACTGATTTTGGCAAGTTCGGATATTGGAAAGAACCGTTGTTGGAAGTAATGGCAATGTTGAATTTTGGAATCGTGGTATCTGTAAGCATACCTTTGGCAAACCCGCTAACAGT
>DATEOV010000535.1:0-2888 GCA_035273645.1 Flavobacterium sp.
GAAATATTAATCAAAAGCTTAGAAACATTACAGCTTAGATCCTAAATAACTTCAATTAAACTTACGTTAAAGTAATTTTTGTCACAGATAGTATCATAAAACAGAATTAACTTTGTAACACATTAAAATTAAAATCATGCAAATAGAACAAATATATACAGGATGTCTGGCACAAGGCGCTTATTATATCACTTCCAATGGAGAAGCAGCTATAATTGACCCACTAAGGGAAACTCAACCTTATTTGGACCGAATCGAACGTGACGGAGTAAAGCTGAAGTATATTTTTGAAACTCATTTTCATGCCGATTTTGTTTCGGGCCATTTGGATTTAAGCAAAGAAACGGGCGCTCCAATCGTTTATGGACCAACCGCCAAACCAGAATTTGAAGCCATCGTCGCAACAGACAATCAATTATTTGAAATAGGGAATATCAAAATAAAAGTATTGCACACTCCTGGTCACACCATGGAAAGTTCTACCTATTTACTAATCGACGAAAACGGAAAAGATTATGCCATTTTCTCCGGTGACACTTTGTTTATTGGTGATGTAGGAAGACCTGATCTTGCCCAAAAAGCAGCTTCGATGACCCAGGAACAATTGGCTGGATTATTATTTCATTCCTTAAGAGACAAAGTGATGACTCTAGCAGATGATGTCATTGTTTATCCTGCTCATGGTGCCGGTAGTGCTTGTGGTAAAAACATGAGTAAAGAAACAGTTTCGACCGTTGGAAACCAAAAAGCAACCAATTATGCGTTAAGAGCCAATATGACCGAAGCCGAATTCATCACCGAAGTGACCGACGGACTGCTGCCTCCACCAGCATATTTTGGAATGAATGTGGCCATGAACAAAAAAGGATATGCCAGTTTTGAAAATGTATTGGATCTAGGTATGAAAGGTTTATCCGTTAATGAATTTGAAACAATCGCAGAAGAAACGGGAGCTTTAATTTTAGACACAAGAAACAACGGTGATTTTGCCAAAGGTTTCATTCCGCAATCCATAAACATAGGAATCAATGGCGATTTTGCCCCTTGGGTCGGCGCTTTGATTGCCGATGTAAAACAACCCATCATATTAGTGACCGAATTAGGTCGAGAAAAAGAAACCGTAACTCGTTTGAGTCGCGTAGGTTTTGACAATTTAGTGGGACATTTAGAAGGAAGTTTTGAGGCTTGGAAAAATGCGGGTAAAGAAATTGACACTATAAACCGAATCACTGCAGACCAATTCAAAGCGCAAGTAAAAATTGGAGAAAGCAAAATCATCGACATCCGTAAACAAACAGAATACGCTGCCGAACACATCGAAGAAGCATTCAGCAAACCGCTAGCAAACATCAATGATTGGATAAAAGATATTGACCCAAAAGAGCATTTCTTTATGCATTGCGCCGGTGGTTACCGCAGCATGATTGCAGCATCGATTTTGCAAGCCCGTGGTTTTAGAAATTTCAGTGAAATAGAAGGCGGATTTAATGCCATTGCCAAAACCGATATTCCAAGAACCGATTTTGTGTGTCAAAGCAAAGTACTGAAATAAAAATAATTAGGGCGTGACCCCGTTGAGAAAAGGGGCTTACTTTTAGCATCGCTCATACAGCCCCTTTACTCAACGCTGTCGGGCTATCCGCGCTACTTCGGTAGCTAGCTTCTATCCCTCACGCTCACGTTGTATCGATAGTATTTAGTTCAAACCAGAAAATGCCAATTTCTAAAAAAACCAAATCATTAAGCAATAACACTTTTTATCATGCAAAAAAACATGGGTTCTACAGACAAAATGATTCGTTCCATAATTGGAATTATCATTGCAATATTATATTATTCCGGTATTATAAACGGTACGTTGGCAATCGTTCTGTTGGCTTTTGCGATCCTATTTTTACTAACCAGTTTCATTAGTTTTTGTCCACTATATAAGCTTTTGGGAATAAACACTAACAAAAAAATATAAATTATGGACGAATTACAATGTTGTGTAACATCCTGTGAAAAACCTTTGGACAAAGTCTATTGGGACAACCAATATCAATCCAATACAATAGGTTGGGACTTAGGTGAAGTATCTCCTCCTTTAAAAAGTTATATGGATACAATAAAAGATAAAAACATTCGGATTTTGATTCCGGGTTGCGGAAACACCTATGAAGCCGATTATCTTTTGGAACAAGGTTTTACAAACGTTACTGTAATTGACATAGCCCCGACTTTGGTAGAAAATCTAAAAACCAAATTCAAGGACAATCCCAATATCAACATTATATTAGGAGATTTTTTCGAACATCAAGGTGAATATGACGTAATTCTCGAACAGACCTTCTTTTGTGCCTTGCCACCAACTATGCGACAAAAATACGTTTGGAAAATGTATCAGCTTTTGGCCAATAAAGGAAAAATTGCGGGATTATTATTCAACAGAACCTTTGAAAGTGGCCCTCCTTTTGGCGGAAGCCAAGAAGAATATAATTTGCTTTTTCAACAGTCTTTTTATTTTCTAAAGATGGAAGTTTGCCAAAATTCTGCCACTCCAAGAGCTGGTTCAGAATTATTTGTCGAATTGCAAAAAAACAATGAAGTCCTAGTCAATTTATACCCATTCGAAGGAATCACCTGTAGCGGTTGTAAAAATACCGTTTCTGAGAAATTCGCAGCATTTGAAAATGTTTTAAACGTAAGTATGAGTACCAATTTTGCTGAAGTATTAATCGTCAGTAAAAATGAAATTGCACTGGAAACATTGCAAAAAGAAATTGCTTACGATACCAAATATAAAATTGGAAATAAACTATAAAAATTGCCTCGAGCTAAAGCTGAGGCAATTCAAAATAAACTTTCTTAAACCAAAAAAATGAAAGATTTACTATTCACCAACTGGC
>DATEOV010000536.1:0-10408 GCA_035273645.1 Flavobacterium sp.
TAATGGAATGGGAATGTTGTTTAAAAAATCAAGAAGATGGCGCTCGTGAGGGAGCTGAATTTATAAAAAAACACATTATAAAAGTGACTGACAAAGCTTTTGATGATTTTGCTGCGGTTGAAACAAACACACAGCTTAATAGAAAAAATTTAGGAATATAAATTGTTTAATTAATACGATATGAAAATTAAAATTTTAGCTGCAATAATAGCTCTAGGAGGTTTAAGTTCTTTTTCGGAATATGAATCAATTCCAACGAAATATAGTGGTAAAGACCAAGTTCAGACTTCTGAAGGAGAAAAAATAATGGCCAAGCAAGATTGTGCCACTTGTCACAAAATAGATAAAAAAGTAATTGGACCTTCCTATTTAGATATTGCCAAAAAATATCCAATGAATGACAAAAACATTAGTTATTTATCGGATAAAATTATTAAAGGCGGTTCCGGTGTTTGGGGCGCTATACCTATGGCTCCTCATGCTACATTAAAAAAAGATGATGCTAAAAAAATTGCCAAATACATTCTATCATTGAACAAATAAATTGAAACCTACTTTATGGATCAAGACTTTAATAAAAATAAAGAACCAGAATCGGTTGTTCGTAGGGATTTCCTAAAAAAAGGAGTGTTGGCGACAGCAGCTTTTATGATTATTCCAAGACATGTCATGGGCAGAGGTTTTGTGGCGCCTAGCGACAGATTGTTAATCGCAAGTATTGGTGTTGGTGGAAAAGGAAGGTCAGATGTTGCTTCTTTTGAGAAAAGTGGCCTCGCTAATGTCTCTTATTTGTGTGATGTTGATACTAGAAGAGCTGCTGATGCTGTAAAAGCTTTACCGAAAGCTAAATTTTACAAGGATTGGCGTGAAATGTTTGATAAAGAGCATAAAAATTTTGATGCTGTTTCGGTTTCTACACCCGATCATAATCATGCTATTCAAGCCTTTTCGGCTATGCAGTTAGGAAAACATGTGTATGTACAAAAACCAATGGCACATGATATTTACGAAGCACATATGATGACTCAAGCGGCAGCTCGTTATAAAGTAGTGACGCAAATGGGAAATCAAGGTTCATCCAATGATGGTACTCGAATTCTAAAAGAATGGTATGATGCAGATTTGATAGGTGATGTTCATACAGTTTACGCCTGGACAGATAGACCAGTTTGGCCGCAAGGAATTCCTTGGTCTTCTGCAAAAACAGAAATCCCTAAAGAATTAGATTGGGATTTATGGCTTGGAACTGCTCCGAATAAAAATTATGTAGACAAATTAGTGCCATTCAATTGGAGAGGTTGGTGGGATTATGGAACTGGTGCATTAGGAGATATGGGTTGCCATTTGATGGAAGCACCATTCTCAGTATTGAATCTAAAGTATGCCAAAGATGTTCAGTGCAGTGTAGGTTCTGTTTACGTAGATGAATTTAAAAGAGGCTATTTCCCAGAAAGTTGTCCTCCTTCTAGTCATGTGGTGTTAACATTCCCGAAAACAGATAAAACAAAAGGTGAGGTAAAAATGCATTGGATGGACGGTGGTATTCAACCAGAACGTCCAGAAGAATTAGGAGCTAACGAAATATTTGGAGATGGTGGTAATGGTACTTTATTCATTGGAACCAAAGGAAAAATGATTTGTGATACTTATAGTGAAAATCCAAGATTATTACCTTTAAGCCGTAATGAAAATCTAAAAATTGCCGAGAAATACCCTCGAGTAAAGGATGGAGCCAGTGGGCATCAAAAACAATGGATAGAAGGATGTATTGCTGGTTATGGTAAAAAAGAATTGAGTTCGCCTTTTGAAATAGCAGGCCCTTTGACAGAAGCTTTATTAATGGCTAATCTTGCCGTAAGAGGTTATGATTTACACAAAGAAGTACTAGGGGAAGATGTGTTTCCGGGTCGTTCGGTTAAACTACTTTGGGATAATGATGCCAAGAAAGTAACCAATATAGATGATGTTAATCAATTTGTAAAACGCAATTATAGAGAAGGTTGGAAAAACCTAAGTTTTTAAAAATAATAAAATTAAATAGCAAGCACATGAAATCGCCAAGATTCTAAAATACAAACAAAAATGAAGAATGGCGATTCCATATTGCTTCGCCTGTTCGCTATCGCTCGAGTCCATTAAAAAACAAATATTATCTATTATGAAAAAAATTATAACAACAGTATTAGTATTCACTTTATTTCAAACCATGCAAGCACAAAAAGGATTCAAACCTATTTTTGATGGAAAAACAACAACAGGTTGGCATACTTATGGTAAAACTTCGACTGGTGACGGATGGAAAGTTGAAGATGGTGTATTGCATTTTGATCCAGTGGCTGCCAAAAATGGTCAAGGAGGAGATTTAGTAACGGATGCTGAATATGAAAATTTTCATTTAAAAGTGGACTGGAAAGTGGCACCAAATGCTAACAGTGGAATCATTTTTTATGTAAATGAAAATGCAAAGTATAAAAACACCTACGAAACTGGTTTAGAAATGCAAGTTTTGGATAATAATGGTCATCCAGATGGAAAAATTACCAAACACCGCGCTGGAGATTTATATGATTTAATTCAAAGTAAATCGGAACCAGTTAAACCGGTTGGAGAATGGAATACTGCCGAAATTGTTTGTAAAAACGGAAAACTGACTTACGTTTTAAACGGGGTTATTGTTGTAGAAACGGTTCTTTGGGATGATAATTTTAAAGCTTTGGTTGCAGGAAGTAAATTTGCCGCTTGGCCAGCTTTTGGAACATTTAAAAAAGGAAAAATTGCTTTGCAGGATCATGGAGATAACGTATGGTATCGTAATATCGTGATTAAAGAATGGAATATGATGGAAACGACAACTGGCTGTAAATAATAACTCCAAAACTAACTTAACCAAAATCAACCTCACTTTATGAATACAACTATCCGCGTTAAATTGTCTGTAATGATGTTTCTGGAATTTTTTATCTGGGGGGCATGGTTTGTTACTCTTGGTACTTTTTTAGGAAACAATTTAAAAGCTTCTGGTTCAGAAACGGCAGCTGTTTTTTCCACCCAATCTTGGGGAGCCATCATTGCTCCTTTTATTATTGGTTTGATTGCAGATCGTTATTTTAATGCTGAGAAAATCTTAGGAATTTTGCATTTAGCTGGTGCATTTTTAATGTATCAAATGTATCAATCGACAGATGTTGGTGCGTTTTATGCCTACGTATTGAGTTATATGGTTTTATATATGCCAACATTAGCGTTAGTAAATTCAGTTGCATTCAACCAAATGAAAGATGCAGAGAAAGAGTTTGCAAATATTAGAGTTTGGGGGACTATAGGTTGGATTTTAGCTGGATTGTCAATCAGTTTCTTGTTTCATTGGGATTCTGCAGAAGCTGTTTCTAACGGATTACTTAAAAACACATTCCTTTTGGCTGGAATTGCAGCTTTGGTTTTAGGTTTATTAAGTTTTTCATTGCCTAAAACTCCACCGAAAGTTAGTGAGGGAAAAATCAAAATTTCAGATATTATTGGTCTTGATGCATTAAAACTTTTAAAAGATAAAAATTTCTTAATATTTTTCATTTCATCGATTCTGATTTGTATTCCATTGGCTTTTTATTATCAAAATGCACATCCCTTCCTGACTGAAGCCGGAGTTGAAAATCCAACTGGGAAAATGGCAATTGGACAAATATCCGAAGCGCTGTTTTTATTATTCATTCCTGTATTTTTTGCCCGCTTTGGATTCAAGAAAACAATTCTGGTAGGAATGCTTGCTTGGGCTGTTCGCTATGTTTTATTTGCTTATGGCAATGGTGATGATTTGAGTTTTATGCTTATTATTGGAATAGCTTTACACGGAATTTGTTATGATTTTTTCTTTGTTTCAGGGCAAATTTATACCAATTCAAAAGCTGGAGAAAAATACAAAAGTGCCGCTCAAGGACTAATAACATTAGCAACTTATGGTATTGGAATGCTAATTGGTTTTGCAGTTGCCGGTTGGATTACTGATAATTATAAAACTGTCGAAGGCGCAATCAATTGGCAAATGGTGTGGATTATTCCTGCCGGAATTGCTTTTGCAGTATTCTTGATTTTTGCTCTTTTATTTCAAGACAAAAACAAAGCAGTGAATGAAATTTAAGTAATTTAAATATAGAAAAGATGAGTGCAAGTTTTGATAGAAGAACTGCTATAAAAGGCATTCTCGCAGGAACTGTTACCTTAGGAATCCCGACAGGTTTGTCTGCTTTGGTTACTCCTAATGAAGAATTAAAATTAGATTCTAATATGTTGAAAGGAAGAATTAATCATTCAGTAGCTCGTTGGTGTTTCAATGATTTTGATGTTGAAACGCTTTGTGTGGAAGCTAAAAAAATCGGAATTACTGGTATTGATTTGGTTGGTCCAAAAGATTGGCCAATACTTAAGAAACATAATATTGTTTCCACTATGTGTAATGGTGCCGAATTAAATTTAGTAGATGGTTTTAATGATCCAAAATTTCACGATCAATTGATTAAGAATTATACAGAAATGATTCCTTTAGTTGCTGAAGCTGGTTACAAAAACTTGATTTGTTTTAGCGGTAACCGAAGAGGGAAAACTGATGAAGAAGGTTGGAATAATTGTGTACTTGGGTTGCAAAAGTTAATTCCATTGGCTGAAAAACATAAAGTTACCTTGGTTATGGAATTGCTGAACAGCAAGATTGATCATAAAGATTACCAATGTGATAAAACATATTGGGGAGTAGAATTGGCAAAACGAATCAATACGGAAAATTTTAAACTGCTCTATGATATTTACCACATGCAAATTGACGAAGGCGACGTAATTAGAACTATTAGAGAAAATCACAAATACATTGCTCACTATCATACTGGTGGAGTCCCTGGACGCAATGAAATTGATGAATCTCAGGAACTCAATTACAGTACTATAATGAAAGCTATAGCAGATACTGGTTTTACAGGTTTTGTGGGGCAAGAGTTCATTCCGAAGCAAAAAGATAAAATAGCCTCTTTGAAAAAGGCAATTACGATTTGTGATATTTAATTTAATAAAAGTAAAAACAATGATAAAGAGAAGAGATTTTATAATTAACAGCGGTTTGGCTTTAGGAGCTTTGGCAATTGTTCCTTCCCTAGCCTTTTCAAGTAAACCTAAAAATATTGGTCTTCAATTGTACACTTTGAGGGATACATTTTCTAAAGACGTAAAAGGAGTTTTAGAACATGTTGCTAAATCTGGGTATAAAGAAGTAGAAACTTATGGATTTTCCAGTGAAAAAGGTTTTTTCGGTACTTCACCAAAAGATTTCAAAAAGATCCTTACTGATAATGGATTAAAAGCTACTAGTGGTCATTATGATTTTAAATCGTTAATAAAAGATAATAATTCTGATTTTTTGAAGTCTTGTATTGAATGTGCTAGTGTATTAGGTAGTGAATATGTGGTTGTTCCTTGGTTGGAAGAAAGTTTGAGAAGTAATTTAGACGATTACAAACGAATTGCTCAAAAAGTAAACGAAGCAGCAACTTTGTGCAAGCAATCAGGATTGAAATTGGCTTACCATAATCATGATTTTGAGTTCACGAAGTATGGTAATCAATGTGGATATGATATTTTATTGCAAGAAACAGATAAAAAGTTAGTCGATTTTGAATTGGATTTATATTGGGCAGTTCGCTCGGGAAATGATCCTTTGCAATTATTTAAAGCTAATCCTGGCCGATTTACGATGTGGCATGTAAAAGATATGGATAAATCGAAAGTGGAATGGAACACGGAAATTGGAGAAGGAAGTATCAACTTTAAAGCCATTTTTGCAGAAGCTAAACTTTCGGGAATGCAACACTTTTTTGTAGAACAAGAAACGAATTACTCTCCGAATCCAACTGATTCTATTAAAGCAAGTTGGGAATATGTATCCAAAGAATTAATTTAAATTCCTTTATGTTGTATGAAAAAGACTTTCTTGCTCGGAATGAGTTAAGAAAGTCTTTTTTATTCCTTGATTACATCATTCTTCTCTATTGATAAATGTATTTTTTTGGGTTTATTATTGTTCAATTATTTTGTTTCTCAATTTCATAAATGGTTTTTCAACAGACAAGTTTAGTATATATGCTCCGATGATGCATGTTACAATACATATTATTAGCATCAAATTACTTTCAATTTTGAAATCAGCTAAAAGTTGATGAGTCATGTGTGTTATTCCTTTGTGAGTTAGGTAAGTAGCGTAAGAAAGTGTTGCGATAAATGTTGTTACTTTTGAATTCCATTTGAATAAAAAACTACTTGGACAGATTGCTCCGGTGACCATAAAACCATACCCAATTGCAATTAATGGAAAACCAAAAACCGAGGAATAGTAAGATTGCATGTCTTCACATAAAAAATAAGCTCCCGTTAAAACTATTAAACTGAAAAGCAAAAAGTAATTTCCGAAATTGGATATTTTACTCCAAATATTTGGTAAAAACTGATAAATTCCTGCAATTGAAACCCCAACTAAAAGCCCGTCCAAACGGTTGTAAGTTGGATAATAAATGTATTTGTACCAATACATCCAATTATTTTCGTCATTAATTTTTGGAAGGTATAATTCCTCAAAACTGTATATCCGAATTGCAAAACCGAACAGGAATAAAATAATAATTAACCAATAAGATTTACTGAACAGTTTTGAAAGCTGTAATAAAATCAAAATGATTGGTAGGAATAAATAAAAATGTTCTTCTACACAAAGAGACCAAGCATGTGAAAATGTACCAAAGTCTTTTAAATTTAATCCTAAATTCTGAGTAAAAGTCAAAAACTCCCAAATCGGAGGCAACGCTTCTTTTTCTCTAAAAATAGGAAAACAATAATAAAGTCCAACAGTTATCCAAAATGTTGGAAGAATTCTAAAAAATCGTTTTAAGAAAAACTGTTTGAATGAAATAATTTGTCCCTCTTTGATTTGTCCAAAAAGTTGTGATGAAATTAAAAATCCACTTAGAACAAAAAACAAATCCACACCTGTCCAACCAAATTTGGCAAAACTTGGTAGCCATTCGGGTTGTCCTCCACTAAGAATAAAATAATGAAATAGAAAAACAAAAATAATTGCAAATGCTCTTAAGTGATCTAATCCATAAAGTTTTTTATGACTGTTGGTGTCAAATTGTTGTGTCAATGTTATTCTTTATTGTTTTATGGGAGACTGATTTATTACTATTGTTTTGTTATTTCGTTGCTCAAAATATAGAAATTCTTATTTACTTCTACTTTTTCAATTTTAGAGGAATTTGTAAATTCCGTCCAATCAGCTTTTGGTTTTAAAGTAACTTCAGTTCCATTGAGAGCAACCTTTACAGGCATATCAAAACCAGCAATAGTATTTGTCCAACGGTATTTTAGAGTACTGTTTTGAAAATTATATTCTAATGTTGGAATACGCGTGTCTCTTAAATATTGATCAAAAACTTTGCTTAAATCTACCCCGACTTGCGCACTCATGTAATTCTCAATTTGTTTTGTAGTAACAGTTTGATGGTAAAATGTGCTGTTTAAGCCTCTTAAAATCGATTTCCATTTAACATCATCGTTTAAAATCTGACGGATTGTGTGCAGCATATTTGCACCTTTTGGATACATATCACCAGAACCTTCATTATTTACATCATATTTCCCTACAATCGGAGCGTCGTTTTGAATATTTTTTCTGCACCCTATAACATATTCTGCACCAGCTTCTTTCCCATAATAATATTCAACAAAAAGACTCTCGGAATAATTGGTGAAACTTTCATGAATCCACATGTCAGCAATATCTTTGTAGGTAATATTATTAGCAAACCATTCGTGTCCTGATTCATGAATAATAATAAAATCGAATTTTAATCCCCAACCGGTACCACTCAAATCGCGACCCAAATAACCATTTTGATAGCCATTTCCGTAAGTTACGCTGCTTTGGTGTTCCATGCCTAAATAAGGCGCTTCTACCAATTTATAGCTGTCTTCATAAAATGGATAAGGACCAAACCAGTTTTCTAAAGCTTTTAGCATTCTTGGAGCATCTTTGAAATGTTCTTTGGCAACAGCCAAATTATCTCTTAAGACATAATAATTACAGTCTAAATTACCTTTCTCTCCTTTGTACTTCTCATCGAAATTAACGTAATCACCGATATTAATATTTACTCCATAATTGTTAATTGGGTTAGAAACATGCCAATTAAAGGTTTTAGTACCGTCTTTTTCATTTTTAACACTTTTCAGTCTGCCATTAGACACATCGGTCAAATGTCCTGGAACATTAACGCTAATCAGCATTTTTTCGACTTCATCATACATGTGATCTTTGTTTGGCCACCAAATACTCGCACCTAAACCTTGACAAGATGAAGCAATAAAATCATTTCCGTTTTTATCTTTTTTCCAAGTAATACCACCATCCCAAGGCGGTTTAACGGCTTCTTTAGGCTTTCCTCCAAAAGAAATCACTATTTCTTTAGTTTCTCCCACTTTTTGAGCAGCAGATAATTCGATAAAAAAAGCATTTCCGTCTCTTGTGAATTTCTGTTCTTTACCGTCTTGCGTTATTTTGTAAATCTGCATGGGCTCCTGCAGATCAATTTGCATTTTATTATATTCTGACAAAACTGTGTAACGAACGGTATTCGAACCTGCAATAGTTTTTTCTGCTGGATTCACTTTAATATCGAGGTGATAATATTTTAAATCCCACCAGCTTCTTTCTTTCGTAATGCTTCCGCGTAAAGTATCCTGACGCGTAAAAACCGTTTCAGACTTGTTGAGAAGTCCTTGCGCATTGGCAGAAAAGCCAATTAAAAAGGCGATAAAAACGCCACCAAAGTATTTTTTCATTATTCAGTAATTTGGAGTAAATAGGTATTTATGCAAGTCATTGCTAGCAACAAATGTAAACATTCGGATTAATTTATTTTGAACTTTATGATTTCAATTTTGGCTAATTATCAGCAAAAGATATTTTCCGCTGTGTAATTTAGAAGAAATCGTATTAAAATTAGATATTCTTCTCTATTTTAGTATTCTAAATTATTTACTGTTTATGAAATCGAGCTTAATTCTGTGTGTTTTGTTTTTTGCATTTTCAATTGCAGGCCATTCTCAAGCCATTCCGATATATAAAGCAAGTAAAAAACTTATTATTGATGGGGATTTATCAGATTGGAAGACGCCTTTTATAGGCCCGTTTGTGATTCATAATTCGGGAGAAAAAGCAGCTCAACAAACTTTTGTGTCACTTTCGTGGAATGAAGACAATCTTTATATTGCTTATCGTTCTGAAGATTTAAAAATTGTAGGATTTCATCAAAAGAAAGATTCTGAAATATACAAAACAGATGATTTAGTAGAGATTTTTATTGATCCGGACGGAGATGGCATGCATTATACGGAAATTGGCGTAAATGCTTTTTCGACTAATTATGATATGCTGATTGAGTGTGTTTTACCTGCTTGCGGTGATTGGAAAGCTTCGATAGCATTTTCTGTTTTAGGAATGGAAACTTCAAGTAAAATAACTTCTGGAGGTTTTTGTGTCGAAATTAAAATTCCGTTTTCGAGTTTAGAAAATATTCCAAACGGAAATTTCAATAAGCCAAATATTGGAACAAAATGGACAGGAAATCTTTTTAGAATTGATTACGGTTATGCTACTGAATACCTTGCTTTACAGTATTACAAGAGCTCTAAGTTTGGTTTTCATCAGCCAGATGAATTTGTTGTTTTTGAGTTTAAAGGTATTTTTAATAATTGAATAAAATAAGAAAGCCTCAAAAGTTAAATTAACAGTTGAGACTTATTTATTGGAAATATGAGCTATTATTTCTGACGGCTTTTTAAAACATCAACTACATCATTCAACTGAAACCCTTTTGCTTGCAATAAAATCAAATAGTGAAAAAGTAAATCGGCGCTTTCGCTCAAGAACAATTCATCGTTATCGTCTTTGGCTTCAATTACTACTTCTACCGCTTCCTCTCCCACTTTTTGAGCAATTTTGTTGATTCCCAATTTGAATAAAGAAGCCACATAGCTTTTTTCAGATTCAGCATTTTCTCTTCGGGCTTTGATGGTGTTTTCTAGATTCGAAATAAAACCATATTCCTGTTTATTTTCAGTTGCCCAACAGGTGTCGGTTCCTTTGTGGCAAGTTGGTCCTACAGGTTGTACTTGAATTAAAAGCGTATCGTTATCACAGTCATTTTTGATGTCAATCAAGTTCAGGAAGTTACCACTCTCCTCGCCTTTCGTCCAAAGTCTTTGCTTAGAACGGCTGTAGAAAGTCACTTTTTGTGTATCTATTGTTTTTTGATAAGCCTCGGCATTCATGTATCCCAACATCAAAACATTTTTGGTTTCGCTGTCTTGGATG